>NZ_NKRF01000110.1:0-30903 GCF_003408955.1 Pseudomonas sp. GL93 | reverse complement strand
CGATGAACTGAAGCAGCTTGCTGCCAGAAACTTCGTAACTCATTGTTTACCAAGGAGTTTTCCGTTTCGACTGCGCCGGAAGTGGGGCGAATTATAGGCCTCCAGAATCTGCCGTCAACCTTCTTTTTCACATTTCTGTCATATAAGTCAAAAAACCCAGTAACGCAAAGGCCGGCCCCAGGGGCCGGCCTTCTACCTACCGAGCCTTACAGACTAGGGAAGGCGAATTGCGACGCTTCATGGCTGGCCCGTTGCGGCCAACGCTGGGTGATCGCCTTGCGACGGGTATAGAAACGCACCCCGTCCGGCCCATAGGCATGCAAGTCGCCAAACAGCGAACGCTTCCAGCCACCAAAGCTGTGATACGCAACCGGCACCGGCAGCGGCACGTTAACCCCCACCATGCCGACTTCAATCTCATCACAGAACAGACGCGCCGCTTCACCGTCACGGGTGAAGATGCAAGTACCGTTGCCGTATTCATGCTCGTTGATCAGCTGCATCGCCGCTTCCAGGCTATCCACCCGCACTACGCACAGCACCGGCCCAAAGATCTCTTCTTTATAGATACGCATCTGCGGGGTGACGCGGTCAAACAAGCTACCACCGAGGAAAAAACCTTGCTCATGCCCGGTAACACTCAAGCCACGGCCATCAACGACCAGCTCAGCCCCCGCCGACACACCGTCTTCTATATAGCCACTGACTTTATCCCGCGCCTGCCCCGTCACCAACGGCCCCATATCCAGCCCGCAAGAAGTGCCCGCCCCAATCTTCAAGGCCTTGACCTGCGGCACCAGCTTGGCGATCAACGCATCCGCTACCTGGTCGCCCACGCACACAGCCACCGAGATCGCCATGCAACGCTCACCGCAGGAACCATAAGCTGCGCCCATCAGGGCACTCACCGCGTTATCCAGGTCTGCATCCGGCATCAGCACCGCGTGATTCTTCGCCCCACCCAGCGCCTGCACACGCTTGCCACGTTTGGTCGCTTCGGAATAGATGTACTCGGCAATCGGCGTCGAGCCTACAAAGCTCAACGCCTTGACCTGCGGCGCTTCGATCAACGCATCCACCGCTACCTGGTCGCCATGCACCACGCTGAGCACGCCTTTAGGCAGCCCGGCTTCCTGCAACAGCTGCGCAATCAACAGCGTCGAACTCGGGTCGCGCTCTGAAGGTTTAAGGATGAAACAGTTACCGCAGACAATCGCCAGCGGGTACATCCACAAAGGCACCATCGCCGGGAAGTTGAACGGTGTGATACCCGCCACCACGCCCAGCGGCTGAAAGTCCGACCATGCATCAATGTTCGGCCCTACGTTGCGGCTGTATTCACCCTTGAGAATCTCCGGTGCCGAGCACGCGTATTCCACGTTCTCGATCCCACGCTTGAGCTCACCCGCTGCGTCTTCCAAGGTCTTGCCATGTTCTTCGCTGATCAACTGCGAGATCCGTGCTTCGTTCTGCTCCAGCAGTTGCTTGAAACGGAACATCACCTGGGCACGCTTGGCCGGCGGCGTATTACGCCAGGCCGGAAACGCGACCTTGGCTGAGTCAATCGCCTGTTGAATGGTTTCACGACTTGCCAACGGCACCTGGTGAATCACCTGGCCGGTAGACGGGTTATAGACGTCGGCACTACGACCGCTGTCGTTGACCAGCTCACCGTTGATCAAATGCTGGATAAGGCTCATGCAGGGCTCCTGAAAAATTGTTCTATATAGAAGGAAAAATCAGTCGATCTTGTTCAGCACTTCGCCGACCGCGTCAAACAGACGGTCCAGGTCCTGCGGCTTGCTGTTGAAGGTTGGCCCGAACTGCAGGGTGTCGCCGCCAAAACGCACATAGAAACCGGCTTTCCACAATGCCATGCCGGCCTCGAATGGGCGCACGATGGCATCTCCATCACGCGGGGCAATCTGGATAGCACCGGCCAGGCCGTAGTTGCGAATGTCGATCACATTCTTGCTGCCTTTCAAACCGTGCAGCGCGTTCTCAAAGTGTGGCGCGACTTCGGCTACGCTCTGCACCAGGTTTTCTTTCTGCAACAGGTCCAATGCCGCCAAGCCCGCCGCGCAAGCCACAGGGTGCGCCGAGTAGGTGTAGCCGTGGGGGAATTCCACGGCGTACTCCGGCGTCGCCTGGTTCATAAAAGTCTGGTAAATCTCGCTACTGGCAATCACCGCGCCCATCGGGATAGCGCCGTTGGTGACTTGCTTGGCGATGCACATCAGGTCCGGGGTCACGCCGAAGCTGTCGGCACCGAACATCGAGCCGGTGCGGCCAAAGCCTGTGATCACTTCGTCGAACACCAACAGGATATTGTGCTGGTCGCAAATTTCGCGCAGGCGCTTGAGATAACCCTGCGGTGGCACCAATACGCCAGCGGAGCCGGCCATCGGCTCGACAAACACGGCGGCAATATTCGACGCGTCATGCAACTCGATCAGCTTGAGCAACTCATCGGCCAAGGCAATACCGCCCTGCTCCGGCATGCCCCGGGAGAAGGCATTGCTGGCCAGCAAGGTGTGAGGCAGATGGTCGACATCCATCATCGCCTGGCCAAACAGCTTACGGTTACCGTTCACACCGCCCAGGCTGGTACCGGCGATGTTCACGCCGTGGTAACCACGGGCGCGACCAATCATCTTGGTCTTGGTGGCCTGGCCTTTGAGGCGCCAGTAGGCCCGCACCATCTTCACCGCCGTATCGGCACATTCAGAGCCCGAATCGGTGAAAAACACATGATTCAGGTTGCCTGGGGTCAGGTCGGTGATCTTTTCCGCCAACTGGAAGGACAACGGATGACCGTATTGGAAGCCTGGAGAGTAGTCCAAGGTGCCCAATTGCTTAGCGACCGCTTCCTGGATTTCCTTGCGCGTATGCCCGGCGCCACAGGTCCACAGGCCCGACAACGAATCATAAACCTTGCGCCCCTTGTCATCGGTCAACCAGCTACCCTCGGCGGCCACGATCAGGCGTGGATCGCGCTGGAAGTTGCGGTTGGCGGTGTAAGGCATCCAGTGCGCATCCAGCTTCAATTGGCTGGCCAGGGACGATGGGGCGTTTTCGGGCATGTTCATCAGCAAAACCTCGCAGGGCAACAGGCAGCGTCGGGATTGAAAAAGCGTTGTTGCAGCTAAATTGCCACGGGGATAAAGTCGGTGAAATCCAACTATTCTAACCTTCAGTCAGGACTTCACTAAACTATGAGCGGCCGTCGTCCCGACCCTTTGGCGCAAGTCAGTGACTTTGATATTCGCCTGCTGCGCATCTTTCGCAGCGTGGTGGAGTGCGGCGGCTTCTCGGCAGCGGAAACCGTCCTCGGCATCGGTCGCTCGGCCATCAGCCAGCAGATGAGCGATCTTGAGCAACGGCTCGGGCTGAGGCTCTGCCAACGTGGCCGTGCCGGGTTTTCCCTGACGGAAGAAGGCCGCGAGGTCTATCAGTCTGCCCTGCAACTGCTGAGTGCCCTGGAAAGCTTTCGCACCGAGGTCAACGGCCTGCACCAACACTTACGCGGCGAGTTGATCATTGGCCTCACCGACAACCTCGTCACCCTGCCCCATATGCGCATCACTCACGCACTGGCGCAGTTGAAGGAGCGCGGCCCGGACGTGCAGATCCAGATCCGCATGATCGCCCCCAATGAAGTGGAGCAAGGTGTACTCGACGGTCGCCTGCACGTCGGTGTGGTGCCCCAGGCCAGCGCACTGTCGGGCCTGGAATACCAGCCGCTGTACAGCGAGCGCTCCTTGCTCTATTGCGCGGTCGGCCACCCGCTGTTTTATGCCGATAACAAGCAACTCGACGACGAACGGGTCGACAGCCAGGACGCCATCGCCCCCACCTTCCGCTTGCCCGCGGAGATCCAGGCCCATTACCAGGCGCTCAACTGCACCGCCAGTGCCTCAGACCGTGAAGGCATGGCGTTCCTGATTCTCACCGGGCGTTATATCGGCTACTTGCCCGATCATTACGCCAGCCTGTGGGTACAACAAGGCCGACTGCGTGCGCTGAAACCGGCGACACGTTTCTACGATTTGAGCCTGGCATCGGTCACGCGCAAGGGCCGTCGCCCTCATTTGGTGCTGGAAAGTTTCCTGGAAAGCCTGGCCGCCACCCGCTAACTCGGGCCTTGCACAAAAAGCTGAGCACATGGACAGCTTTTTGCAAGGACTCAAGGACCTTGAACCGTCCGCCTTGAGTTGACACGCCATGCCCCCAGAATCCTCCAGCCCCAGCGACCTGATCTACGGCCTCAATGACCGGCCGAAACCACTGCCCGCTCTCCTCGCGGCGCTGCAACATGTGCTGGCGGCGTTCGTCGGCATCATCCCGCCGCCACTGATTATTGGCTCCACCCTCGGCCTCACCGCCCACTTGCCCTACCTGATCAGCATGGCGTTGATGGTTTCCGGCGTAGGCACCTTCATCCAGGCACGCAGGCCGTTTGGCATCGGTGCCGGCATGATCTGCCTGCAAGGCACCAGCTTTGCGTTTCTCGGCGCGGTGTTGTCAGCAGGTTTTCTGGTGAAGCAACGCGGTGGCAGCCCGGAAGACATTCTGGCGATGATTTTCGGCGTGTGCTTCTTCGGTGCAGCGGTACAGATTGTATTGAGCCGCTTTATCGGCCAGCTGCGCCGCGTGATCACACCGCTGGTGACCGGCATTGTGATTACGCTGATCGGCATCAGCCTGATCAAAGTGGGCATCACCGACCTCGGCGGCGGTTTCAATGCACCGGACTTCGGCGCCCCCGCCAACCTGGCGCTGGGCCTGTTCGTGGTGTTGACGATAATCCTGCTAAACCGCTCGAACACGCCCTGGGTACGTTTGTCGGCCATTATTATCGGCCTGGCCCTGGGCAGCCTCGCGGCGTGGTTCAGCGGCAAACTGATTCCCCAGGCGTTGCCTGACCTGCCATTGGTCAGCCTGCCTACACCATTCCGCTTTGGTTTCAACTTCGACTGGAGCGCCTTCCTGCCGATTGCGCTGATTTATCTGATCAGCAGCATCGAAACCGTCGGCGATCTCACCGCCAATTGCATGATTGCCCGCCAGCCCATCAGCGGCCCTTCTTATATAAGCCGGCTCAAGGGCGGCGTCCTCGGCGATGGGGTGAGCTGCATGATCGCCGCAACCTTCAGCGCCTTCCCCAACACCACGTTTGCGCAGAACAATGGCGTGATCCAACTCACCGGCGTGGCCAGCCGTTACGTCGGTTTGTACATCGGCGTGTTGCTGTTCTGTCTGGGCCTGTTTCCATTGATCGGCGCCGTGCTGCAGCAAATCCCCAAGCCGGTGCTGGGCGGCGCCACCCTGGTGATGTTCGGCAGCGTGGCTGCGGCCGGCGTGCGCATCCTTGCCCAGGCACCGCTGGACCGACGCAGCATGCTGATCATCGCCACCTCATTCGGCGTTGGCTTGGGTATCGCCGCGCAACCCAACCTGCTGCACCTGATGCCAACACTGGTGCAGAACCTGTTCGACTCCGCCATCACCAGCGGCGGTATCACCGCCATCCTGCTGTGCCTGTTACTGCCGGAGGCCAAGGCAAGTAGCGCCGCCGCCAACCACAGCCCGGAACGCGACAGCCTGGAACCGCTTTGACGGTTTTATTGCATCAGGACTTGTCTGAGGCTTGAGGGTGGGTTATCTGTGCACACGTCGTCTCTATCGATCAGCACGGAAACCTCCATGAGCCTCGAAGTTCCTGCCCACAGCAACCACGCCGGTAAACCCGCCAGCCGCATTCGGCAAAAGAACGAACAAGCGATTCTCCAGGCTGCTGAAGATGAATTCGCGCGCCATGGCTACAAAGGCACCAGCATGAACACCATCGCTGCCAGTGCCGGGCTGCCCAAGGCCAACTTGCACTACTACTTCACCAACAAGCTGGGCCTGTACGTCGCGGTGCTGAGCAATATCCTCGAACTGTGGGACAGCACCTTCAACGCGCTGACCGCCGAGGACGACCCGGCCGTGGCGCTCGCTCGCTACATCCGCACCAAGATGGAATTCTCGCGCCGCCAACCCCAAGCCTCGCGGATCTTCGCCATGGAGATCATCAGCGGTGGCGAATGCCTCACTGAATATTTCGGCCAGGACTATCGGGCCTGGTTCAGTGGCCGTGCCGCGGTGTTCCAGGCGTGGATCGACGCCGGCAAAATGGACCCCGTCGACCCCGTGCATCTGATTTTCCTGCTGTGGGGCAGCACCCAGCATTACGCCGACTTCGCCACCCAGATCTGCCGCGTTACCGGCCGCACCAAGCTGACCAAGCAGGACATGGAAGATGCCGGCACCAACCTGATCCATATCATTCTCAAAGGCTGCGGCATCAAGCCAGCCCTATAAACGAAGAGATTTATGTCTTTTACGCTCACCGGCTTTTGCGAGTTTCGTGAAGAAATACGCAAAAGCCGCTTTATCACCTTGGCGGCGCCGATTACCAGCCCGCAGGACGCCCAGGCGTTTTTCGAGCAACACTGCGACCTCAACGCCACGCACAACTGCTGGGCCTGGAAGCTGGGCGATCAATACCGCAGCAGCGACGACGGCGAACCCGGTGGCACCGCGGGGCGCCCGATCCTTGCGGCCATCGAGGCCCAGGGCTTTGATCAGGTGGCCGTCTTGGTGATCCGCTGGTACGGCGGCATCCAACTGGGCACGGGTGGGTTGGCCCGCGCCTATGGCGGCGGGGCCAATAAAAGCCTGCAAAATGCCGAACGCATCGAGCTGATCAGCCGCGTCCCCCTGAGTTGCGCCTGTGGCTTCTCCGAACTGAACCTGGGGAAGCTGCGTGTCGCTGAACTCGGCGGGCTTGTGGTGGAAGAAACCTTCACCGCCAACGGCGTAGAGCTGCAGCTCGCACTGGGAGAGGCGCACATCGACACCCTGCAAACCCAGCTCGCCGACCTGAGCCGTGGGCGCATCCTGCTCGAACGCTGAAACTGCTACTGTTATGCGCTGAACTCCCTGAACCGCGATTTCAAAGGAAGCCTTTCATGTCTACGCCAAAAACCGCACTGATCATCGGCGCCTCGCGCGGGCTGGGCCTTGGCCTGGTCAAGCAACTGCTCCAGGACGGCTGGGACGTGACCGCCACCGTGCGCGACCCGAACAAGGCCGATGCCCTGAAAGCCGTGGGGCCGGTGCAGATCGAGAAGTTGGATATGGACGACCAGCAAGCCGTGATCGCCCTGGCCCAGCGCCTGAAAGACCGCACATTCGACTTGCTGTTCGTCAACGCCGGCGTCAAGGGCCCGGCCAACCAGGAGCCCGGCTACGCGACCCTGGCGGAAGTCGGCCAGCTGTTCTTCACCAACGCCGTGGCGCCGATCAACCTGGCCCAGCGCTTTATCGGGCAGATCCGCAAAGACACCGGCGTGCTGGCTTTCATGAGTTCGGTGCTGGGCAGCGTGACCATTCCCGACGGCTCGGACCTGGCGCTGTACAAAGCCAGCAAGGCCGCCCTCAATTCGATGACCAACAGTTTTATCACGCAACTGGGCGAGCCCAAGCCGACGGTGCTGTCACTGCATCCGGGCTGGGTGAAGACCGACATGGGCGGCGAAAACGCCCACATCGACGTCGAGACCAGCGTGCGCGGCCTGGTGGACCAGGTAAATGCCTACACCGGCAAAGGCGGCCATCACTTCGTCGACTACAAAGGCGACACCATCGCCTGGTAACCACCCCCAACTGTAGGAGCGAGCTTGCTCGCGAAGAACGCCCAGGCAATGCGTTAAACCAGACTGCCCGCGTCATCGTTGACGATTTTCGCGAGCAAGCTCGCTCCCACAGAGGTAAACTGCCCACCTCGCCCTTCCCGGCGACCCTGGATCAGCAGACAGGGCAACACTGAGCTGGCAAACCTGAACCCATCATTCAGAGGAGCCGGCCAATGCCTGCGACCCGTATCTGGTTAAAAAACCCCCTCGCGATTTTCACTGCCAATGGCCTCGATGCCCGTGGCGGCCTGGTGCTGCAAGACGGTGTCATCACCGAAGTGCTGGCCCAAGGGCAAGCGCCTGCACAACCCTGCGCGCAGGTGTTCGATGCCCGCGAGCATGTGGTGCTGCCTGGGCTGATCAATACCCACCACCACTTCTATCAAACCCTGACCCGCGCCTGGGGCCCAGTGGTCAACCAGCCGCTGTTTCCCTGGCTGAAAACCCTGTACCCCGTATGGGCGCGGCTCACCCCGGAAAAACTCGCCCTGGCCAGCAAAGTCGCCCTGGCCGAGTTGCTGCTGTCGGGCTGCACCACGGCGGCCGATCACCACTACCTGTTCCCCGATGGCTTGGAGAACGCCATTGATGTGCAGGTCGAGACCGTGCGTGAACTGGGGATGCGCGCCATGCTCACTCGCGGTTCCATGAGCCTGGGCGAAGCCGATGGTGGCCTGCCGCCGCAGCAAACGGTGCAGCAAGGCCAGGTGATCCTCGAAGACAGCCAGCGCCTGATCCGCGAATATCACCAGCGCGGTGACGGGGCGCAGATCCAGATCGCCCTGGCGCCGTGCTCGCCGTTTTCCGTCACCCCCGAAATCATGCAAGCCAGCGCCGAACTTGCCAACCAGTTGGACGTGCGCCTGCACACCCACTTGGCGGAAACCCTCGACGAGGAAGATTTCTGCCTGCAACGCTTCGGGCTGCGTACCGTGGATTACCTCGACAGCGTCGGCTGGCTCGGCCCACGCACCTGGCTGGCCCACGGCATTCATTTCAACCCGGACGAAATAGCGCGCCTGGGCGCCGCCGGCACCGGCATCTGCCATTGCCCAAGCTCGAATATGCGCCTGGCCTCCGGCATCTGCCCTACCCTGGACCTACTTGCCGCCGGCGCCCCCATCGGCTTGGGCGTGGACGGCTCGGCCTCCAACGACGCCTCGAACATGATCCTTGAAGCGCGCCAGGCCCTGTACATCCAGCGCCTGCGTTATGGCGCGGAAAAAATCACCCCCGAAGGCGTATTGGGTTGGGCCACCAAGGGCTCGGCGCAGTTGCTGGGGCGCACGGATATTGGCGAGTTGGCCGTCGGCAAGCAGGCGGACCTGGCACTGTTCAAACTCGATGAACTGCGCTTCTCCGGCAGCCATGACCCCATTTCCGCGCTGCTGTTGTGCGGTGCGGATCGGGCGGATCGAGTGATGGTCGGCGGCAAGTGGCGGGTGATCGACGGCCAAGTCGAAGGCCTTGACCTCAAGGGCTTGATCGCCGATCACAGCCAGGCGGCGCGGCAGTTGATCGCGGGCACCTAAGCCAGGCGCCAATCAAAATGTGGGAGCGGGCTTGCTCGCGAATGCGGTGGTTCAGTCACAGATGTACTGACTGACACAGCGCATTCGCGAGCAAGCCCGCTCCCACATTGGATCTGTGCCACCTTTCAAATCGGCTACAAACCCAATAGCGACAGCATAATAAAGGTCGCAAACAACACAAAATGCGTCATCCCTTCTATCGCATTGGTTTCACCATCGTTGAGGTTGATCGCGCTGACGATCAGGGTGATAAACACCATCACCGTTTGCACCGGCGTCATCGCCATCTGGAATGGCTGCCCGGTATAGAGCGCCATGGCTTCCATCACCGGCACCGTCAGAATCACCGTAGACAACGAAGCCCCCAGCGCGATGTTGACCACCGATTGCATGCGGTTGGCCAACGCGGCGCGCAGTGCCGTGAGGATTTCCGGCGCGGCCGAGATAGCCGCCACCACAATCGCGGTAATCACCGGCGGTGCACCTGTGCCTTCCAGGCCCAGGTCGAGGGTCTTGGACATCACCTCGGCCAGCGCGCCAATCACGACCACTCCAAACACCAGGGTCGCAATGGAAAACGTCAGGCTGACAGACGGCGCGTGCTCGTCTTCCGGCTGTTTCTTGCGGCGTTTTTCCGGGTAGCTGTAGCTGAAGAAATAACTGTGCGGCCCCACCTGCATCCGCAGGAACAAGGTGTAAAGCACCACCATCGCGCCAATGGTGAAGGCCGAATAAATTTTCCAGTCGGCTTCGGGGATAAATTCCGGCACCACCATCGACACGCCCATGGCGGTAAGGATCATCACACTGTAGGTGCGCGCCGAGTCATCGTTGTAGGACTGTTCGCCATGCTTGATGCCGCCCATCAGCGCGGCCAGGCCGAGGATGCCGTTGATATCGAGCATCACCGCTGAGTAAATGGTGTCGCGCACCAGAGTCGGCGATGGCTCGTTGCTCATCATGATCGCCAGGATCACCACTTCCACCAATACAGCGGCGAGGGTCAGGATCATGGTGCCGTAGGGGTCACCGACTTTTTCCGCCAACTGCTCGGCGTGATGAGCCACGCGCATCGATGCCATCACGATAAACGCGATCAGCGCGAAACCGGCCAGCAGCGCGACCAGTTGGCCGCTGTGGAGCATCCAGTGTTCCAGCGGGTAGGCGGCGATGGCGGCAATCAGCGCCAGCAGCATGAATTTTTCTTGCTTGAGGGATGTGAGCATTCCGGGCCTTTTCGTACAGCGAATCAGTCATTGATGGGGTACAGACTGCGCCGAGCCGCTAACGTTTCGTTACACCTTAGTTCAGGCCACCCTTGCGTGAGTGACAGAAATACTCTCCTGCTGGTCAGGTTTTGCCGATTATTTCAGCCATGGTCTGTAGAATGCCGCCATTGCACCTGATGAGATTTCAAAAATGTACGATTGGCTCAACGCCCTGCCCAAGGCTGAATTGCACCTGCACCTGGAAGGCTCGCTGGAGCCTGAGCTGCTGTTCGCCCTGGCCGAGCGCAACAAGATTGCGCTGCCATGGAACGACGTCGAAACCCTGCGCAAGGCCTACGCCTTCAACAACCTGCAAGAGTTTCTCGACCTGTATTACAAGGGCGCCGATGTGCTGCGCACGTCCCAGGACTTCTACGACCTGACCTGGGCCTACCTGCTGCGCTGCAAAGCCCAGAACGTGATCCACACTGAACCCTTCTTCGACCCGCAAACCCACACCGACCGTGGCGTGCCGTTCGAAGTGGTGCTCAACGGCATCGCCGCTGCGCTTAAAGACGGCGAGCAGCAACTGGGCATCACCAGCGGTTTGATCCTCAGTTTCCTGCGCCACCTGAGCGAAGACGAAGCGCAGAAAACCCTCGACCAGGCGCTGCCGTTCCGTGACGCGTTCGTGGCCGTGGGCCTGGACAGCTCGGAAATGGGCCACCCCCCGAGCAAGTTCCAGCGCGTGTTCGACCGCGCCCGTCACGAAGGCTTTTTGACCGTGGCCCACGCAGGTGAAGAAGGCCCTCCCGAGTACATCTGGGAAGCCATCGACCTGCTGAAGATCCAACGCATCGACCATGGCGTGCGCGCCATCGAAGACGAGCGTTTGATGCAGCGCATCATCGACGAGCAGATCCCGTTGACCGTGTGCCCACTGTCCAACACCAAGCTCTGCGTGTTCGACGACATGGCCCAGCACAACATCCTCGACATGCTCGAGCGTGGCGTGAAAGTCACCGTGAACTCGGATGACCCGGCGTACTTCGGCGGCTACGTCACCGAGAACTTCCATGCGCTGTACACCAGCCTGGGCATGACCCAGGACCAGGCCACACGCCTGGCGCAGAACAGCCTGGATGCGCGGCTCGTGAAGCCATAACTGAATAGACCCGGACTCAACCTGTGGGAGCTGGCTTGCCTGCGATAGCGGTGTATCAGCCAGCCTCTTATTGCCTGACCTACTGCTATCGCGGGCAAGCCCGGCTCCCACATGGCCCCATCAGCTTTAAGCCTGGGTGAGCTCTTCCAGGGTCTTGCCCTTGGTCTCCATCCCAAACAGCCACACCACCAGCGCCGCCACCGCAAAGCACAGCGCGCCCAAGGCAAATACCCCGCCCTGCCCGGTTATCGGGAACACCAGCCCGGTCACCAATGGCCCCAGCAACGAACCAACCCGCCCAATCGCCGACGCAAACCCCGAGCCGGTCGCACGTGCCGAGGTGGGATACAACTCCGGCGTGTAGGTGTACAGCACCGCCCACATGCCAAACAGGAAGAACTGCATCAACAACCCTGAGGTGATCAGCAGGCCCACGTTGCCGCCAAACACTGCGCTCTGCCCATACACAAACGCCATCACCCCGCCGCCCAGCAAGGTCACCACGCACACGGGCTTGCGTCCCCAGCGCTCGACCAACCACGCGGCCATCAAAAAGCCTGGGATTCCGCCCAGGGAAATGATCACCGTGTAATACACCGACTGAGTCACAGCAAAACCCGATTGCTGCAACAACGCACTCAACCACGACGTCAGCCCGTAGAACCCAAGCAGGGCGAAGAACCACACACTCCAGATCATCATCGTGCGTTGGCGGTACTGCGCTGACCACAGCTGCTGAAACGCGGAGAAAAACGTCCCCGGCGCACTCTCGATCCGTGGCAGGGCAATCGGCTCCGGCAAGTCGGCGCGGCCCAGGGAATCGCGCACCTTGTGCTCGATGCCCAGCAAGACCTTGTCCGCCGCCTCATGGCGCCCAGCCTGTTCCAGCCAACGCGGCGACTCCGGGATAAAGAAACGGATGGCCAGCACAAACACCGCCGGTATCGCCAACACCAGAAAGATGTCGCGCCAGCCAATCACCGGCAATAAGAAGTAAGACAACACACCCGCGGCCACAAAACCCAACGGCCAGAAGCCATCCATCAAGGCGATGTAACGCCCGCGTCGCTTGGCGGGGATCAGCTCCGACAGCATCGACTGGGCAATGGGAAACTCCATGCCCATGCCAATGCCCAGCAAGATCCGGAACAACGTCAGCGTCTCCACCGTCTGCGCCGTGGAACACAGGTAGCTCGCCAGGCCCCAGAGTACGATGCTCCACTGGAACACCGGCTTTCGCCCGAAGCGATCAGCAAGCATCCCGGACAGCGAAGCGCCCACCACCATGCCGAAAAAACTCGAACTGGCCAGCAACCCGGCCTGGGCCGTGCTCAGGCCAAACTCGGCTTTGATCGAGCCCAACAGGAAGGTCATCATCGCCAGGTCCATGGAGTCAAAGAAAAACGCCAGGGCGATGATGATGAAAATGATTCGGTGGTAACCGCTGATGGGTAACCGTTCCAGGCGTTCCGCCGCGCTATAACCCTGCCTACCCATGCCGCACCCCTCGTATGAAAAAATCCCCTTGGCGAGTGTGCGGCATCGTTTGCGCCGGCTATTGCTGGATGCGACCTGACGACAGCTGAGAACGACGCGAGCACCTGTAGGAGCGAGCTTGCTCGCGAAGATCGTTAACGATAACGCGGGGCATCTGGAGAAAACGCGGCGCACTCAAGTTTTTCGCGAGCAAGCTCGCTCCTACAGTTTGGCAATGCGAGCTATGTGCTCAAGCCCCCCGTCATTGACCGACAGGGCCCGTGACTCGTTGATCACACTGATCCAGTTCGCCTGCAGAAACAGTTGCATCAAGCCCGCCCCCAACGCACCGCCCAGATGGGGTTGCTGCTGGCTCCAGTCGAAACAGTCGCAGGCCAGCGGCGATGCCAATGCCTGGGTAAAAATGCCCAGTTCCGCTAACGCCTGCACGCCCTTGGGCGTCACCTCGGTACGCTGCTCATGGCGCTCAATCCATCCGGCCTCAAGCATCCGTTGATACAGCTGCGCCGCCAGCTCGCCGCCGAGGTGGCCGTGGCACCAGCGGGCGCGGCGCAGCAACGGCGGTGCGCGCAGCGCCGGTGGCAAAACATCCGGGGTGCTGCGGGCCGCACTGGCCATAGTGGTGCTGGCCAATGCATCAATGGCGGTGCTGACATCAGCGGCCGCTACCCGAAACAGGCGCTGGCCTCGCCGCGCCCCGATCCGCAACAGGCCGCTGCCGGTCAGCCGCGCCAAGTGTGCATTGGCTGACGCCGGCGACAAACCGGCCAGCGTTGCCAGTTCGTCTGAAGATTTCGCCGAACCGTCCATCAAGGCCCAGAGCATGGCCGTGCGTTTAGGCTCGGCGAGCAAGCTGGCGATCTGACTGATGCAAGGTGCTGCTCCCATGTATTCACTCCCTGTTAAACCATTTTTTCTGCTGCGGTTGACGCCCAAGTATAGGTGCGCGGGCAGTAGGTTCCGCGGCGTCTGACAGTGCAGATCAGGACAGGATACGAGTGAAACTTCCGAGCGTGGCGCAGGCTATTGCCGAGAAGCCATTCACCCCGGTCGCTGCGCGGTCAATGTCGCACAACGGGACACGAGCATGTCCCGCAGCAGATTGATGGGTTTACTCAATTGCGCACGGTGGGCGCACAGCAGGTTGAGCGGGGTGCGCTCGCCCTGCAGTTCCGGCAGGATCAAACGCAAGCGCCCGGCCAGCACATCGGTGCTCACATCCAGCCACGACTTGTAGGCGATGCCCATGCCCGCCACCGCCCAGCGGCGCACCACATCAGCGTCATCGCTGAAGCGATCGCCGCTGACCGTCAGGCTTACGTGGCGCTTGCCATCGTAAAAACCCCAGTGGTCGTGGACGCGGCTGCCGAGCATGTACAGCAGGCAATTGTGCTGGGCCAGTTGTTCCAGATGGCGCGGCTCGCCATGCCGGGCGAGGTAACTGGGTGCGGCGCAGAGTACGCGAATATTGTCCGGGGCGATGGGCAGCGCAATCAGGCTGGAGTCTTCGGGTTCGCCGTAACGCAGGGCAATGTCCACGGGCTGGCGGAACAGGTCGGCAATGCGATCACCGAGCAACAGGCGCACGTTCAGTTGCGGATGCTCCTGCTGGAATGCGTCCAGCCACGGCAACAGTTGGTTGCGGCCAAAATCCGAGGGTGCCGACAATTGCAGCAAACCACTGACGTGATCCTGGCCACTGGCCAATAGGCGCCGCCCTTCATCCAGCGCACTCAGTGACGCCCGTGCGTACTCCAGAAAGCCCTCGCCTTCGGCCGTCAGCCGAAGGCTGCGGGTAGAGCGCGCCAGCAAGCGCGTGCCCAGCTGCTGTTCGATACGCTTGAGCGCAGCACTGGCCACCGCCGGTGACAGGTCCATGACCCGCGCCGCAGCCGACAGGCTGCCCAAGTCCGCCGCCCGCACAAACAACTGCAAATCATCAAACCGCAGCATGCATTTCCGCTCATTATCAATATTTGGTTGAAACAGCCTGCTGTTTTAGCCGCTTTTATCGGCATGGGAAATAGCCAATCATCTGCCCATCCCGTTAGCCCGTGCCAGGAGTCGACTATGTCCACCGCTTTTAACGTCATCGCCACGCTGATCGCCAAACCCGGCCTGCACGCCACCCTGGAGACCCTGCTGCGCGGCCTGCTGGAACCGACTCGCCTGGAAGCCGGTTGCCAGCAGTACGACCTGCACCAGGACCTGCAACACCCCGAGACCTTCTACATGCTCGAGCGCTGGAGCGACGACGCGGCGCTGGCCGACCACGACCAGAGCGCGCATATCCAGAGCTTTCGCGCCAAGACCGCCGATGTGATCGAACACTTCGAACTCAAGCGCCTGAAATTTCTCGCCTGATCCCGCCTTTTTTTGTAGGAGCGAGCTTGCTCGCGAAAACCCAAGGACGACGCGCGAAATCAGAAACACCGCGTCATCGTTAACGATCTTCGCGAGCAAGCTCGCTCCTACCTTGACCGTATTCACTTGGAGTCATCATGAAAGCCATCGCCTACTACGCCTCACTGCCGATCAACGATCCAAAATCCCTGCAAGACATCGAACTACCAGCTCCCGAGGCCGGCCCCCGTGACCTGTTGGTGGAAGTCAAAGCCATCTCGGTCAACCCGGTGGACACCAAAGTGCGCCAGAACGTCGCCCCGGAAAATGGCGCCGCCAAAGTGCTGGGTTGGGACGTGGCGGGTGTGGTCAAGGCGGTCGGCAGTGACGTGACGTTGTTCAAGGCCGGCGACAAGGTCTACTACGCCGGTTCCCTGGTACGCCCAGGCGGCAACAGCGAACTGCACACCGTGGATGAACGCATCGTCGGCCATATGCCCAAGAGCCTGGGGTTTGCCGAAGCGGCCGCATTGCCGTTGACCGCCATCACCGCGTGGGAGCTGTTGTTCGAACGTTTGCAGGTGACTGAAGGCAAGGACGATCAAGGCCAGAGCCTGCTGATCGTCGGCGCTGCCGGTGGCGTGGGGTCGATCCTGACTCAACTGGCCAACCAGCTCACCGCGTTGAAGGTCATCGGCACCGCCTCGCGCCCCGAAACCCAGGCATGGGCCAAGGCTCTGGGAGCACACGTGGTGATCGACCACAGCCAGCCGCTGAGCGAAGCGTTGAAACAGGCCGGGCACGGGCAAGTCACCCACGTTGCCAGCCTGACCCAGACCGAGCATCACCTGGACCAACTGGTCGAAGCGCTGCAACCCCAAGGCAAGCTGGCGTTGATCGACGATCCCAAGGCCCTGGATGTGAGCAAGCTCAAGCGCAAGAGCCTGTCGCTGCACTGGGAGTTCATGTACACCCGTTCGATGTTCGAGACGCCAGACATGATCGAGCAGCACAACCTGCTCAACCGCGTGGCCGAACTGATCGACGCCGGCATCCTGAAAACCACGGTAGGCGAGCACTTCGGCGTGATCAACGCGGCGAACCTGCGCCGCGCCCACGCCCTGCTGGAAAGCGGTAAGGCCAAGGGCAAGATCGTGCTGGAAGGGTTCTGAAAAAACGGCTGTCAGTGTCGTCCGTTATCTGCGTAGGTAATGGACGACACCATTAGTCCGAGAGTTGATCCTTGTCATATTTATGAGCCCGTTCAGGTTTATATTGGCCGCCTTTGCCACGATTCTTTTACGTGAGGAAGTCAGCAATGAAAATCCTGATAAAAGCGTTAGCAAAATCCCCAGGCAGCCAATGGCAAGTTCGTCTCGACGGCGAGGCCATCACCTTCCGCAGTGAGGCCGAGGCCCGCGCCTTCGCCGACACGCTGCAGGCCCGGATCCAGGCTCCCCATCGCTTCCCCCTCAACCAGCAACGCTCCGCTGGCTGAGCCGAACTTCAGACCTGCGCCTGTACGGCCCTTGCCCGTTGCAGGCGCTGGGTCGCCATGGCAATGGTCACCGCCAGCACACCGCAGAGGCTGATGACCATGGCCATCGGCATCGCCGTCCCGTCGTGCAACACGCCGACCAACGACGCCGCGCCTGCCGCCACACCGAACTGGATGCAACCGAGCAACGCCGACGCGCTACCGGCCCGAGCACCCTGCCCGCTCATGGCACAGGCCGAGGTATTCGGCAAAATGCAGCCCAGGCTGGCGATACAGATAAACAGCGGCACCAGCAACGGCCATAGTGCCTCGGTGCGCAACGCGGCAATCCCCAACAGCGTCAACGCCGCCGCCACGTAGACCCACACGGTGCGCGACAGCAAAAACGCCGGGCCGCGCTTGGCGAGCAATCTTGCGTTCAGTTGCGCCACCAGGATAAAGCCCGCGGCGTTGGAGCCGAACAACCAGCCGTAATGCTCGGCCGGCACGCCATAGAGCTTGATAAACACGAAGGGTGAGCCGGCGATGTAGGCAAACATCCCGGCAATCGAGATGCCGCCGGTCAAGGCATAGCCCAGGTACACCCGGTCTGACAGTAGCGAGCCGTAGCGGCGCAACGAGCCCGACAACGGCTGACGCGGCTGATCGGCCGGGAAGGTTTCCGGCAACCCGACCGCCACGGCGATGGCCGCCATCACGCTGAACAACGACAACGCCAGGAAAATCGACTGCCAGCCCCACACCCCGACCATCAGGCCACCGGCCAACGGCGCCAGGATCGGGGCCAGGCCGGTCACCAGCATCAGTTGCGAATACACCTTAGCCGAGCCCACGGCATCGCATTTGTCACTGACCACCGCCCGGGAAATCACCATGCCCGCGCACCCGCCAAGAGCCTGCACGAAACGCGCGCCAATCAGCCACTCCAGGGACGGCGCATACGCACAAGCGAAAGACGCGAGGGTAAACAGGGTGACGCCGCTCAGCAGCGGCACGCGCCGGCCAAAGCGGTCCGCCAGCGGCCCGTAGATCAATTGACCCATAGCCAGGCCCGCGAAATACACGGCCAGGGTCAGTTGGATATGTTTTTCGTCAGTGGCAAAGGCCGTGGCCATTGCCGGAAAGCCCGGCAGGTAAAAGTCGATCGCCAACGGCGCGAAGGCGCTCAGGGCGCCCAGAATCAGGATTATGCGAAGGTTCATCAGACACCCAAGTGAGTCGGCAGCTCAACAGTCTAGCCGCGCTTGGGTGCCATGAACATTACGTTAGGTGGCTAACGATCAGAAAAATCACGCCAGCTTGGCGCTGTAGCCTTCTTCGGTTATCAGGCCGATCACGTCATCTGCAGATAAGCGGCTTTCCACACCCACTTCTTTCGCCGCCAAATCCACCTTTACACTCGCCGCCGGATCCTTGCTCTGTACCGCCTGGGTCACCGCTTTAACGCAATGGCCGCAGGTCATTCCTTCAACGCTGAATATTTGCATGACATGACTCCTTTGATGAGGTTGAGCCCAGTGTCGAGCTTGCCATGATGGCAAGGTCAAGTTCTCAGTATTTCTGCCGGGCTGGTATTCGGCGGCGACGTCGGCCAAGCTTCAACCTTCCTAGCTGTGAACCACGGAGCATTCGCCATGCGCTGGTCGTTTTTTGCCCTTGCCGGCCTGATGAGCTTGCCTGCCGCTGCGCCCCAGGCCCTGGCAGCTGAAGATTATGCGGTGCTGATTATTTCCCGCGAACGCCTGGAAGTGCCGACCCCCTGCGAGATCGGCCTGTATATCCAGGACCAACTGGCCGGGCGTCTGTTCCAGGAGCAGGCGACGTCCTTCAACCTTCCCTCCGGCGATGTGTCGTTGCGCCTGAAACTGTTGCCGGGTCAAGCTCCAGGCTGTCTGCCGGGCCTACTCGCACCTGCCGCGCAGAACATCACCTTGAAAGCCGGTGATGTACGCAAATTGCGCATTGCCCAAGGCCCAAACGGCATGTACCTCAAAGCCGCGGCATTGGAATACTGAAGGGGCTTGACCTTCCCCACAGGTTAAGGTTGATCCTAGTGGCAACTTCTTCTGGAGGACTGCCCCATGAATGGATCCACCACCTTTGACCTGCCCATCGGCGGCATGACCTGTGCCAGCTGTGCCGGGCGGGTCGAACGCGCGCTGGGCAAAGTGCCGGGCGTGCAGCGTGTCAGCGTCAACCTGGCCAATGAGCGCGCGCGCATCGAAGTACAGGGCCAGATGGACCCCAGCGTGCTGATCGCCGCTGTCGACAAAGCCGGTTACACCGCCACCCTGCCCCAAAGCGAAACCGCCACCGACGCCGATCAAGCCCGACGCCTGCGCCGCGAGCGCTGGTCGCTGGTCGCGGGCATTCTGCTGGCGTTGCCCTTGGTGCTGCCGATGCTGGTAGAACCCTTCGGCCTGCACTGGATGCTCCCCGCCTGGATACAGTTTGCCCTGGCCACGCCGGTGCAATTCATCCTGGGTGCGCGCTTCTATATCGCCGCCTGGAAAGCCGTGCGCGCCGGCGCCGGCAATATGGACCTGCTGGTGGCGATCGGTACCAGTGCCGGCTACGGCTTGAGTATCTATGAATGGCTCACCGCCGCCCCAGGCGTGACGCCGCACCTGTACTTCGAAGCCTCGGCGGTGGTGATCGCTCTGGTGCTGCTGGGCAAATACCTGGAAAGCCGCGCCAAACGCCAGACTGCCAGCGCCATCCGCGCCCTTGAAGCCTTGCGGCCGGAACGTGCGATTCGCGTGCAGGACGGCCGTGAAGAAGACGGCGCCATCAGTGCGTTGAAGCACGGCGATCTGGTGCTGGTCAAACCCGGCGAACGCTTCCCGGTGGACGGTGAGGTGGTGGAAGGCCAGAGCCATGCCGATGAGGCGCTGATCAGTGGCGAAAGCCTGCCGGTGCCCAAACAACCCGGCGACGCGGTCACAGGTGGCGCCATCAACGGTGAAGGCCGCCTGCTGGTGCGCACCCTGGCCCTGGGCGCGGAAAGCGTGCTGGCGCGCATCATCCGCCTGGTCGAAGACGCCCAGGCCGCCAAGGCGCCGATCCAGAAACTGGTAGATAAAGTCAGCCAAGTGTTCGTGCCGGCCGTGCTGGTATTGGCACTGATTACCGTAGTGGGCTGGTGGCTGTATGGCGCCTCCCTGGAAACCGCCATCATCAATGCGGTCGCCGTATTGGTGATCGCCTGCCCTTGTGCCTTGGGCCTGGCCACGCCGACCGCGATCATGGCCGGCACCGGCGTCGCCGCACGCCACGGTATCCTGATCAAGGACGCCGAAGCCCTGGAGCGCGCCCATGCCGTGAGTGCCGTGGTGTTCGACAAAACCGGCACCCTCACCTCCGGCGCGCCCAACATTGCCCATTTGGCGGCCGTGGATGGCAACGAAGCCCTATTGTTGCAACAGGCCGGCGCCCTGCAACGCGGCAGTGAGCACCCACTGGCCAAGGCCGTGCTGGATGCTTGCCGCGAAAAAGGCTTGGACGTGGCCGATGTGAGCGCCAGCCAATCCCTGACCGGGCGCGGCATTGCCGGTACGCTCGACGGTCGGCCATTGGCCCTGGGCAATCGCCGCTTGCTGGAAGAAACCGGCCTGGACGCAGGCGATTTAGGCCCGCGTGCCAAGGAATGGGAAGCCGAAGGCCGCACCTTGTCCTGGCTGATCGAGCAAGGTGCGCAGCCCCGCGTGCTGGGGCTGTTTGCCTTTGGCGACACGCTCAAACCCGGCGCGTTACAGGCCGTGCAACAACTCAAGGCGCAGCACATCAGCAGCCACCTGATCACCGGCGATAACCACGGCAGTGCGCGGGTGGTGGCCGAGGCCTTGGGCATCGACGATGTGCATGCCGAGGTACTGCCCGCCTATAAAGCCGCTGCCGTGGCCGAGCTGAAAAAAACCGGCGTGGTGGCCATGGTCGGTGACGGCATCAACGATGCGCCGGCCCTGGCCGCTGCCGATATCGGCATCGCCATGGGCGGCGGGACCGACGTGGCCATGCACGCCGCCGGTATCACCTTGATGCGTGGCGACCCGCGCCTGGTGCCGGCCGCCCTGGAGATCAGCCGCAAGACCTACGCGAAAATTCGACAGAATCTGTTCTGGGCCTTTGTGTATAACTTGATCGGCATTCCCCTGGCCGCCTTCGGCCTGCTCAACCCGGTACTGGCTGGCGCTGCCATGGCCTTATCCAGCGTCAGCGTGGTGAGTAACGCCCTGTTGTTGAAAACCTGGAAACCCAAGGACTTGGAGGATCAACGCCCATGAACATCGGCCAAGCCGCCCGCACCAGCGGGCTAAGCGCCAAGATGATTCGCTACTACGAATCCATTGGCCTGCTGAAAACCGCCCACCGCACCGACAGCGGCTACCGGGTGTACGGCCACGACGACCTGCACACCCTGACGTTCATCAAGCGCTCGCGGGACCTGGGGTTTTCACTGGAAGAAGTCGGCAAGTTGCTGACCCTGTGGGAAGACCGCCAGCGAGCCAGCGCCGACGTAAAAGCCTTGGCGCGCCAGCACATCGACGAGCTCAATCACAAGATTCGCGAGCTGGGGCAACTGCGCGATACCTTGCAGGACCTGATGGAGCACTGCCAGGGCGATCATCGGCCCGATTGCCCGATCCTCAAGGAATTGGCAGCGGGCAACTGCTGCGCCTGATGCTCTGGCTTGATACACGCAATCCAAATGTGGGAGGGAGTGATTGAACCACCGCCATCGGGGCAAGCCCTAATTTTTGTAGGAGCGAGCTTGCTCGCGAAAAACTCAAAGACGCCGCGTCCACTCAGGAAGCACGCGTTATCGTTGACGCTTTTCGCGAGCAAGCTCGCTCCTACAGGGCATTAGGGCAAGCCCCCCTCCCATATTTTGATCTTCATCTACCCGAAGATCACTGCATCCAAGGCGGCGGCGGTGGCTCGTCCGGCACTTTGCTCGTTGGCGCATCGTCCGCCGCGCGAATCGCCTGGCGACGCTCTTCATCCACCCGCGCCGCTTCGATTTCGCGGATCACACCGCCCACATCCGCCAGTTCTTCCGGTTCGTCGAACTCACCGGTCAATACACTGGCCGGGTGCAAAGTGCCGGCTTCGTACAGCGCCCACATTTCCTTGGCGTACTTGGTCTTCTTCAACTCCGGGGCAAAACGCCCGAAGTAGGAAGCCATGTTGCCCACGTCGCGCTCCAGCATGCTGAACGCGTGGTTGTTGCCCGCCGCATCCACCGCCTGGGGCAGGTCGATGATCACCGGGCCCGTAGGCGTGAGCAGTACGTTGAACTCGGACAGGTCACCGTGCACCAGGCCGGTGCACAGCATCAGCACGATCTGGGAGATCAGGAAGGCGTGGTATTCGCGCGCCTGGTCCGGCTCCAGCACTACGTCATTCAGACGCGGCGCCGCATCGCCGTACTCGTCGGCCACCAGTTCCATCAACAGCACGCCTTCGAGAAAATCGAACGGCTGGGGCACACGAACGCCCGCACCGGCCAGGCGAAACAACGCCGCCACTTCCGCGTTCTGCCAGGCATCTTCGGTTTCTTTCTTGCCGAACTTGGAGCCCTTGGCCATGGCTCGCGCCTGGCGGCTGTTACGGACCTTACGGCCCTCCTGGTATTCGGATGCCTGACGAAAACTTCGTTTATTCGCCTCCTTGTAAACCTTGGCGCAACGCAATTCATTGCCGCAGCGCACCACATAAACAGCTGCTTCTTTACCACTCATCAGAGGGCGCAGCACTTCGTCGACCAGACCGTCTTCGATCAGGGGTTCAATGCGTTTAGGAGTCTTCATCAGCTTTTATTGTGGGTCCTGTATTACCAAACACGCGTGTGGCACTCGTTATACGGCAATCGGCTCGCCGGGGGGAGAGGCTACTGACCTCTGACCCCTTCAGAATGCATTCAATGGGCCAACTTTTTCGCCGATCAGCGTTCGATAATCGCCGTCACGCCTTGACCACCGGCGGCACAGATGGAAATCAACCCACGGCCCTTGCCCGCCGCATCCAATAATTTAGCCAAGTTGGCGACGATCCGCCCACCGGTGGCGGCAAACGGATGGCCCGCCGCCAGGGAACTGCCCTTGACGTTAAGCCGACTGCGGTCGATAGACCCCAGCGGCGCGTCCAGGCCCAGGCGGCTCTTGCAATAGTCGGCGTCTTCCCAGGCCTTGAGCGTGCACAACACTTGGGCGGCGAAGGCTTCGTGGATCTCGTAGTAATCAAAGTCCTGCAAGGTCAGGCCGTTGCGCGCCAGCAAGCGGGGTACTGCATACACCGGCGCCATCAGCAGGCCCTCGGCGCCGTGGACGAAATCCACCGCCGCTGCTTCGCCATCGCGCAGGTAAGCCAGGATCGGCAGGCCGCGCTCCTTGGCCCACGCCTCGCTGCCCAGCAGCACCAGAGAGGCACCATCGGTCAGCGGTGTGGAGTTGCCCGCGGTGAGCGTGCCCTTTTCGCTGCGCTCGAAGGCCGGCTTGAGGCTGGCGAGTTTTTCCAGGGTCAGGTCGGGGCGCAGGTTGTTGTCGCGGGTAAGGCCGAGAAAGGGTGTGAGCAAATCGTTGTGCCAGCCTTCGGCGTAGGCCGCCGCCATCTTCTGGTGGCTCTCCAGCGCAAGCTGGTCCTGCTCGGCGCGGGGGATCTGCCAGGTCTGGGCCATCAGTTCGCAGTGCTGGCCCATGGACAAACCGGTACGCGGTTCGCCGTTGCGCGGCAGTTGCGGCTTGAGGTGATGAGGACGAAGTTGTAACAGGAGTTTTAATTTATCTGCCAGGGATTTGCTGCGGTTGGCTTGCAGCAGGATCTTGCGCAGCCCTTCATTCACGCCAATCGGTGCATCCGACGTGGTGTCCACCCCGCCGGCAATGCCGCACTCGATCTGGCCCAGGGCGATTTTATTGGCCACCAGCAGCGCCGCCTCCAGCCCCGTGCCGCAGGCTTGCTGAATGTCGTACGCAGGGGTTTGCGGTGACAGGCGCGAGCCGAGCACGCATTCACGCGTCAGGTTGAAATCACGGGAATGCTTGAGCACCGCGCCGGCGGCCACCTCGCCCATGCGCAGGCCGTGCAGGTTGTAGCGCTCGATCAGGCCCTCCAGCGCGGCAGTCAGCATCGCCTGGTTACTCGCCGTGGCGTAGGGGCCATTGGAACGGGCGAAAGGAATGCGGTTACCGCCAATGATCGCTACACGGCGCAATTGAGTCATGGAAAGCTCCCTTGTGGTGGTGGGTGGAATCATCAAGCCTAGCCTAGGCTCAATCGAACGACTGCCACCCCAGGGTGGTCAACCTTTGAACCCCAGCCTTCGGAGAGCGTTCCATGTCTGACCGTTATATCGACTTCGCCAACTCAAGCCTCGGCCATCGCCTGGTCGCCGCCATTGGCCTGCCGTCACCGGTACGCCTGGAACGCTGGCAAGCCGGACGCCTGCGCCCGGTCGAAGGCGCACTGCTGCTGGGCGGTGGCGCACTGGCGACCCAGGTGCTGGCGTTTGCCAACCGACTCACCGACGCCGTCTACAGCTACGGCGCCGAAGCCTCGACAGCGCCCGCGTGGATTCCAGGGCACGGCCCCAAGCTCAAGGCGGTGGTGTTCGACGCCAGCGGTTTGCAGCAAGCCGACCAGCTCAAGCAGCTGCGCGAATTCTTCCAACCACTGCTTAAAAACCTCGACCACAGTGCCCACTTGGTGATCCTTGGCCGGGCGCCGGAAAGCCTCAGCGATCCGTTCGCCGCCAGCGCCCAGCGCGCCCTGGAAGGGTTCAGCCGTTCCCTGGCCAAGGAGCTGCGCAGCGGTGGCGTGCTGCAGTTGCTCTACGTGGGCGACGGCGCTGAAGACCAGTTGGAAGGCGCGCTGCGGTTTTTCCTCTCGCCCAAGAGCGCTTATATCTCGGGCCAGGTCATTCGCCTGGCAGCTTGCGATACCCCGGTGCAAGACTGGACGCGCCCGCTGGCCGGGCGCAAGGCATTGGTTACCGGCGCCGCTCGAGGCATCGGTGCCTCCATCGCCGAAACCCTGGCCCGCGACGGCGCCGAGGTCATTCTGCTCGATGTGCCCCAGGCCAAGGCTGACCTCGAAGCCCTGGCCGCACGCCTGAATGCGCGCACGGTGGTGCTGGATATCTGCGCCGAAGATGCCGCACGCCAACTGATCGAACACCTGCCAGACGGGCTCGACATCCTGGTGCACAACGCCGGCATCACCCGCGACAAAACCCTGGCCAACATGACCCCGGAATACTGGGACGCAGTGCTGGCGGTCAACCTCAAGGCACCGCAACTGCTGACCAAGGCCCTGCTCGACAGCGGCACCCTGCAAAACAACGCCCGGGTAGTGTTGCTGGCCTCCATCAGTGGCATCGCCGGCAATCGTGGGCAAACCAACTAGGCCGCGAGCAAGGCCGGGCTCATCGGCCTGGCTCAAGCCTGGGCGCCGCTGCTGAAGGAACGTGGGATCAGCATTAACGCCGTTGCGCCTGGGTTTATCGAAACCCAGATGACCGCGCATATCCCCTTCGCCCTGCGGGAGGCCGGGCGCCGCATGAGTTCCCTGGGCCAAGGTGGCTTGCCCCAGGACGTGGCCGAAGCCGTCGCCTGGCTGAGCCAGCCGGGCTCCGGTGCGGTCAGCGGCCAGGCGCTGCGGGTGTGTGGGCAAAGTCTTCTGGGAGCGTAATCATGCAATGGCAAACGTTGGACAGCACCCCGTCTCTACTGCCGCTGTATTGGCGCGCGGCGCTCAAGCGCAAGATCACCGGCAGCACATTGCCCGAACGTGGGTTGCGCTGCCGGATGAGTGTCAATCCCAGCGCCGTTGCGGCGTACCGCAAGGTATGCGGTTTTGCTGACAGCCCGATGCTGCCCGCGACTTATCCGCATATCCTCGCGTTCGGCCTGCAACTGCAACTGCTGACGGACAAGACCTTTCCATTTCCGCTGCTGGGGTTGATCCACCTGCGCAATTGCATCCGTATTCATCGGCCGTTGGGTGGGGTGGGTGACGTGAGCGTCGGTGTCTATGCACGCAATCTCAGCCCCCATCCCAAAGGGGCCACCTTTGACATCGTCACCGTTGTAGAGGATGCCCTTGGACTCTTGTGGGAAGCCGAAAGCCAAATGTTATGCCGGGGCGTGAAGCTGGAAGGCGAAGCCCTGGAGAGCGGATTGCAAACCCCAGACACGCTCACCGAATTGACGCGCTGGAAAGCGCCCACTGACATAGGCCGCCGCTACGCCCGAGTGTCCGGCGACTACAACCCCATCCACCTCAGTGCGCCTACCGCCAAGCTGTTCGGTTTTCCCCAGGCCATCGCCCACGGGTTGTGGAACAAGGCGCGCACCCTCGCGGCGCTGGCAGAACAGCTGCCGGCCGCGAATATTGAAATCGACGTCGAGTTCATGAAGCCGGTGCGGCTGCCCAGTGAAGTGATATTGATGAGCAGCGCGGCCGGTTCCAGCGGGGCGTTGGAACTCAAAGGCGCTGGGGATATACAACATATGCTGGGGAAGTGGCAGCCGATTGCGTGAGAAACTCTGATTAATTGTATATATACACCCTAAGTTATAGCGGACCTTACGAGGTCCGCCTTTATTTACAACGCTTTGATTTTAATCATCTAAATATCCTGCAACATCCATCCATTACACCTTTGGTATTAGTCATTAAGCCGACTGTGGCCGGGTGTATATAAATCGTTAATACCAAGTTGAGCATTGCGTGAAAGAGTGCCCTGGCCTGAGATAGCCACACGGACAAACCTATCGTTATCCAAAGAAGTAACGAAGGTTTGAAACAACCAAGGTTGTACCAGGTGCAAGGAACTCAATCATGAAAACTCAAGTCGTGTTTTGGAAAGCAAGTACCGCGCTGGCCCTCGTTCTGGCAATGAGCCTGGGCGGCTGCAGCAGCGGTGGTGGCGGGCATAAATCAAGCGTGGCGGCGTCATCGCCGGATGCAGGTGCAGGTGCAGGTGCCGGAGGCGGTACAGGTGGAGGTACTGGTGGCGGTGATGGCGGCACGGGCGGTGGTACCGGTGGTGGCACAGGCGGCGGTGACGGCGGAACTGGCGGTGGTACCGGTGGTGGCACAGGCGGTGGTGACGGCGGCACTGGCGGCGGTACTGGTGGCGGCACGGGCGGCGGCACCGGTGGCGGTACTGGCGGTGGCACTGGCGGCGGTACCGGTGGTGGCACGGGCGGCGGCACCGGCGGAGGTACCGGTGGTGGCACGGGCGGCGGCACCGGCGGAGGTACCGGTGGTGGCACGGGCGGCGGCACCGGCGGAGGTACCGGTGGTGGCACGGGCGGCGGCACCGGCGGAGGTACTGGTGGTGGCACCGGCGGCGGCACTGGTTCGACAACCACCCCACTGGTCACCGGCCAGATCGCCGGCACCCTTGGCACCACAGTCGGCAATGTCGGCACAGCGGTCGGTAACCTGGGTTCGACGGTGAATGGCGTCCCCATCGTCGGCGCAACCGCTGGCGGCCTGGTCACCTCGGCAGGCACCGCTGTTAACAGCATCGGCACTGGCGTAACCGCCGGCTTGGGCTCACTGGGCACCAACACCAACTCCCTGGGCACCACGGTGGCAGGCGTAGGTAATGGGGTGGCCGATTTGGGCGGCGGCCTCTCGACCACCGGCCAATCACTGTCAACCACCCTCGGGGGAATACCCGTCGTCGGCGGTGTGACAGGCGGAGTAGGCACTGCGGTAGGTGGCGTTGTGGATAAAGTAGGCAACACCGTCACCATGCTCGGCGATACCCTCAGCACGGCCAGCACCACGGGCCCACTGGGTTCGTTGACCAACACCCTGGGCAGCAAAGTCGTGGTGCCTGTGGTGTCGCTGGTGGAAAACACCACCGGCAACCTGGGCAACGCAACCGGCCTGGGCGCTCCACTCAATGGCGTACTGGATAAAGTCGGTTCGGCTGTCACTGGTCTGGGGACTCAAGTCGCCAGCACCGGCGGCACGGGCAACCCGGTCACCGGTATTGTCGGCACCGTGCTCACTGGCGTCGGCGGTACACTGGATAAATCGGGTGGTTATGTGGCCCCAACCGGTGGCACCTCGGCTCCCGGCATTCCAGAGCTGGTGGGTGGCCTGGTGGCTAACGTAGGTACCGGCCTGAACGTGGGCAACACCAACGGCACCGTCAGTGCAGCGGGTGTGACCGGTGGTGCGGTCGGCGGCACCGTTGCGTCGCTGGGCACTGTGCTGGGTGGCACAGGTGTAGCAAACACCGCAGCTACCGCACCGGTCGCCACCGTGGCGGCCAATGTCGGCGCAGCGCTCAACCCTGTGACCAGCGGCGTCACCAACCTGACGCAAACCATCGGCACGACTACCGGTGTGGGTGCTCCGGTGAATGGTTTGGTCACTCAAGTCGGCGGCGCTGTGAGCAGCGTGGGCACTAACTTGACGGCAGCCAATGCCAACCCGATCACCAACGCGGTAGGCACCACCGTCACAGCGGTCGGCGGCACCGTCGCCTCGGTGGGTGGCCTGGTGACCGGCGGCACCACTGGCGGCACCAGCGGTGGCTTGCTCGGTGGACTGAATATCGGCACCACCGCCACAGCAACCGGCACGGCCACAACCACAGGCGGCACTACGGCCACTGGCGGTCTGGGCGGTTTGTTGAACGGCCTGACCGGCAAATAGAAATGCACCTGGCCGATTAGACGGCCTCCCCTACAGCGCCTACGCTTGGTTGAGACGAGAGACCTTTAATAAGTCTCTCGTCTTTTTTATGGGCGGCGACACGCTTTATCAATCGCCACCCTCCCGAACCGAGTCCCAGAACCCGGCGGGCCCGAAGCGCTGCTGCAGTTGACCATGGAGTGTCCTATGCGCGTGTTGACGCCGTTGTTATTGCTCACCCTCAGTGCCTACGTCCAGGCCGAGACCCTTCCCAGCTTTCTTAACAGCAACGACACTGTCCGCACCCTGCCGGTGCCCAACCTGCCCGCCGACGCCTACCGACCACCCTCGTCGAAAACCCAGGTACCTGAAGCGCCACCGACTGCCGGTCAGCCGCTGTTGATGGACACCAAGGTCACTATTCGAAAATTGCAGATCGAAGGCGGAACGGTCTACCCGCTCGCCGAGACGGCACAGGTGTATGCGCCGTTGATTGGACGGGAAACCAACCTCGCCCAACTGATTGAAGCGACCCGTGGCATCACCCGCCGTTATCAGGAGGATGGCTACCTGCTGTCCTACGCGTTCCTGCCGCAACAGAATTTCGAAAACGGCCTGGTCCGCGTGGTACTGGTGGAGGGGTACATCAAGGACTATCAACAAACCGGTGACATCGGTTCGGTGTCGGCCTACGTCGATAAACTCGCGCAGAAGCTCCTGGCTGAGCGCCCGCTGACCCGCAAGACCTTCGAGCGCTACACCACATTGATGAGCCGCATCCCCGGGCTCAGCGTACAGGCGCAAGTACCGCCACCGGGCACCACCGATGGCGCCACGCACATGCAGATCCAGGCCAGCCGCAAACCTTTCACCACCAGCATGAGCCTGGTGCAGAAAAGCCGTGGCGGCACGCAAGCGTTGCTGAGCGCCACCAGCAATTCCCAGACGTCCATGGGCGAGCAGCTCAGCGTCAGCGGCCTGTTCCCACCCGGCGAGGACAAAGAGCATTACTACCGCGTGGACTACAACCAATTCATCAACGCCGAGGGCACCCAACTGGCGCTCGCCGCCGAACGCTATCGCGCCGACCCCAACAGCAGCGTGCAACTGGACGGCGGTTTCGAACTCAAGCCGCACCAGTCCATCGACCGCTACTCCATTGGCCTGAGCCACCCGTTCATCGCCTCCCCCACCGAGTCACTCACCCTGGGCACGCGCCTGTACGCGGTCGACCAGACCACGCGCTATAAACTGGTGGGCTACCCGCTGCGTTTCGACATCGAATCCAACCTGCGCGCCCTGGCCTTCGAAGGCGATTGGCGCAAGGCCGACGCGCAACGCCTGCGCATTATCAGTGGTGGCCTGTACCAGGGCATAGACGGCTTGGGCGCCAAGGCCCGCAGCGACCTGGGCGTGCCCAAACCGGACCTCGACTTCTTCCGCCTGCGCCTTTCCGGCGTGCAAAGCGATAAGTTCTTCGACAACTGGCAAGGCGTGCTGTCCGGTGCGCTGTACTGGAGCGACAACACCCTGCCCGACAGCGAACGTGTGACCTTCGGCGGGCAGAATTTCGGCCGTGGCTACCCGGACGACCAAGGCTCGGGCGACAAGGGCTGGGGGGTGGCGTACGAGGTCAACTACAGCTTCAACCGCACCGGCAACTGGGTGAAGATCCTGCAACCCTACGTCGTAGTCGACCGCGCCAAATCCTGGTTCAACGACCTGCCGGTCAAGTCCAACGACATGTCCTCGGCGGCGGTGGGTCTACGCTTTGGCGACAAGAAGTACTACAACATCGCGCTGGAGGCGGCCAAACCAATGTCGGATATCGCCCTGGACAGCTTTAACCGCAGGCCGCGGTATACGCTGAGTTTCAGTTATCAATTGTGATGAGGGCACCTGTAATCAATGTGGGAGCTGGCTTGCTCGCGAAGGCGGTGTTTCAGTCAATGAGTCTTTAACTGAACCACCGCTATCGCAGGCAAGCCAGCTCCCACAAGGGTCTGTGTTGCTCACAGAATCAGTGCCCGACACAGATCCCTGCGGCCTGACAGCCGAACCCCCTCTACCTGAGCCCCCGCAATCAAACGGTGGGAGCTGGCTTGCCTGCGATGAGGGCCGGACAGTCGGCGACTAAGTGCCTGGCACCCCACGAGCCAAATGTGGGAGCGGGCTTGCTCGCGAAGGCGGTGTGTCAGTCAATGAATCTTTAACTGAACCACCGCTATCGCAGGCAAGCCAGCTCCCACATTTAATAAGC
>NZ_NKRF01000041.1:0-31546 GCF_003408955.1 Pseudomonas sp. GL93 | reverse complement strand
GGTATGGGCTGATACACCGCATTCGCGAGCAAGCCCGCTCCCACACAAGCCCGCCCCCATAAAGAGAGCGGGCAGCAGGCAAATCAGTAGCGGTAAGCGTGCGGCTTGAACGGACCTTCAACCGTCACGCCGATGTAGTCGGCCTGGGTCTTGGTCAGTTGAGTCACCACGCCGCCGAAGCCGCGGACCATTTCCAGGGCCACTTCTTCGTCGAGTTTCTTGGGCAGTACTTCCACGGTCAGGCGCTCGGCTTTCTGGGCGGGCGACAGGTCGGCGTACTTCTGTTCGAACAGGAAGATCTGCGCCAATACCTGGTTGGCGAACGAGCCATCCATGATGCGGCTTGGGTGACCAGTGGCGTTGCCCAGGTTCACCAGGCGGCCTTCGGCCAGCAGGATCAGGTAGTCATCGTTCTGTGGGTCGAAATCACCAGCGCCGGTACGGTGAACCTTGTGTACCTGCGGCTTCACTTCTTCCCATGCCCAGTTCTTGCGCATGAAAGCTGTGTCGATTTCATTGTCGAAGTGACCGATGTTGCAAACAACGGCGCGCTTCTTCAGGGCCTTGAGCATGTTCGCATCGCACACATTCACGTTACCGGTGGTGGTGACGATCAGGTCGATCTTGCCCAGCAAGGCTTTGTCGATGCTGGCTTCGGTGCCGTCGTTCTGACCGTTGATGAACGGCGAAACCACTTCGAAACCGTCCATGCAGGCTTGCATGGCGCAGATCGGGTCAACTTCGGAGACCTTGACGATCATGCCTTCCTGACGCAGGGACTGGGACGAACCCTTGCCCACGTCACCGTAGCCGATCACCAGGGCTTGCTTGCCCGACAGCAGGTGGTCGGTGCCGCGCTTGATCGCATCGTTCAGGCTGTGACGGCAGCCGTACTTGTTGTCGTTCTTGCTCTTGGTCACCGAGTCGTTGACGTTGATGGCCGGGATTTTCAGTTCGCCCTTGGCCAGCATGTCCAGCAGGCGGTGTACGCCGGTGGTGGTCTCTTCGGTCACGCCGTGGACGCGATCGAGGATCTGCGGGTACTTCTTGTGCAGCAGCTCGGTGAGGTCGCCGCCGTCGTCCAGGATCATGTTGGCATCCCAAGGCGCGCCATCTTTGAGGATGGTTTGCTCCAGGCACCACTCGTACTCTTCTTCGGTCTCGCCCTTCCAGGCAAATACCGGGATACCGGCGGCTGCGATAGCGGCAGCGGCCTGGTCTTGAGTCGAGAAGATGTTGCACGACGACCAACGCACTTCGGCACCCAGGGCAACCAGGGTTTCGATCAGCACGGCAGTCTGGATGGTCATGTGGATGCAGCCGAGAATCTTCGCGCCCTTGAGCGGTTGCTCTGCGGCGTACTTGCGACGCAGGCCCATCAGGGCAGGCATTTCGGATTCGGCGATAAAGGTTTCGCGACGGCCCCAGGCAGCCAGGGACATATCGGCGACTTTGTAGTCATTGAAATCTGCAGGCGTCATTACAGCGCTCATAGAGAGCCTCCATTCGTAGTGTGCGAATGGGCGCCGTTGTGCGTTTTGTATCAGGCCAGGACAACCAGGCCGGACAACGCCCCATCCGAGCCTGACAGGTTGAACCTGCTGCAGCGCCCCTCGGACAGGTGGCGGGAGAACGGTATCAATCGAAGATGACCGTTTTGAAGCGGAGGCGATTATAGCCGTGTAAGCGGCACTTCCCAAGCCTTTCTGTCGGCGGCATGAAGATCGCTCATGGGCTTGATAGCTAATGGCTCATAGAGCTTGGGCCTGGGCTCTGCCATGATGTTGCCCATCATTTCGCAAGACGCTTTGGAGTGACCATGAACTTCCACACCCGCAAATGGGTAAAACCCGAAGACCTCAACCCCAACGGCACCCTGTTCGGCGGCAGCTTGCTGCGCTGGATCGACGAAGAAGCGGCCATCTACGCCATTGTCCAGCTCGGCAACCAGCGCGTGGTCACCAAGTACATCTCGGAAATCAACTTTGTCAGCGCCTCGCGCCAGGGCGATATCATCGAGCTGGGTATCACTGCCACCGAGTTCGGCCGCACCTCCATCACCCTGACCTGTGAAGTGCGCAACAAGATCACGCGTAAAAGCATTCTGACCGTAGAAAAAATGGTCTTCGTCAACCTGGGCGAAGACGGTTTGCCGGCGCCCCACGGCCGTACCGAAATCAAGTACGTGAAGGACCAGTTCCAGGACGACAGTCTTCCCGAGTAACAACCTGGTGGCCTGATTTGCTTTACCAAATCATTCCGCGTGGATCTATCTGAGGCTCTCTCATCACTCAGGCCTACATCCTGTAGAGAGAGCCTCGTGTATGAAAGTCTCCGGTTCTGTTGTAGAGAATCACCCCCCATCGCCGCAAATCAGCGACCAGGGCGCCAAGATGCCCTTGGTCAAAGGTGTGGGCGAGCGCAACCTGAGTGTTTATCGTCACAGCGATGGGCGTGTGGAGGTGGTGCTGTCACCGCCACCGCCCGCTCACTTGGTGCTCAGTGGCGGTGGCGCCAAGGGCATCGCCTTTCCAGGCATGGTGCAGGCGCTTGAAGACGCCGACAAACTCAAAGGCGTGAAAGTGGTTTCCGGTTCTTCTGCCGGTGCGATTTCCGCAGCACTGCTCGCCAGCGGCATGGATGCCAAGGCCTTTACGCAACTGTCGAATAACCTTGACCTGCCCAGCTTGCTCAACAGCAAAGACCCGGTCACGTCTTGGTTGCAGGACGCCAGTTCCGAGCTCGGCAAGCTCGTCAGAAGCCTGCCCGGGCCGGTTGGAAATATCTCTCAACTGCTGCTGACGTTGCTGCCGCGCCTGCAAACCGAGGGGCAGCCGCTGGAAGACTTGATCCGCAACGAATCGCGTCAATCGATTCTCGCCCATATCGCCGGCATGCCCCCAGCCAACCGCCCGCCGGAAGTTACGGCAATTGCCGAACGGCTCAGCGCTGGCGGGGGGGCGACTTTTCGCGACTTGGAAGTGTTGAACCGGCATATTCCGGCGATCAAGCAACTGAACATCACCGGCACGGGCATGTTCGATGGCCGCCCGCAGTTAGTGGTGTTCAATGCCAACCTGACACCGGATATGGATATCGCCCGCGCCGCGCTTATTTCGGGTGCCCTGCCTGGGTTGTTCAAGAGCCCCACCGAGCAGGGGCACGGGTTCCAGGCAGCGTCGCAGGTCACGGCGTTTCAGGACGGCGGGTTGCTGCTCAATACCCCTGCCCCAGGTGTCATCGAGCGCTCGTTCCCGGAAAGCCCCCTGGGCAAGGACGAAGCGCTGATCGTCAAGTTCGAGTCTGACAAGGCATCAGCACCGCCCAGGAGTGGTGGTTTTTTCAGCTTTCTGGCCGACACGTTCACCGGCACGCCACACACCGCCGCTGAAACCTACCAGAATGACCGGCTCCAAGCGTTCTCGGAGCAAACGGTCACGTTGCCGCTGAACTCGGACAAAGGCGACTTTCGCGGCCTGCTCGGTGGTACCGTCAACTTCACCATGACCCCCGAGCAGAAACAGCATTTGCAGGCCCAGGCTCGCCAGGCGGTGTCAGGGCATCTGCAAAAGCGTGAACTGGAGCGTGAGCGTCATGAGTTCCCCTCGCTGAACGATGCCGTGATGGCGATGGATGATCAAATGCTCGCCAGCGTGCAAGTTGACCTGCAAAAGGACCCGGCCGGCGCCGAGGCGTTGCGCTTTCGCAAAGACGCACAGCAGGCGCTAAAGGCGTTGGACACTGCCATTGGCGAAGCTAATCAATCCGACACGTCGCTGGTCATTACGCCAAAAATAGCCTCGGCACTGCGCAATCTGGACGCCCTCGCCCGTAGACCCGAGGATATCGAATGGCTGGGCAAGCGCCTGAATGCGCCAGGGCAGCGTAATTTTCAGCAACTGCTGCAGGTGGGCGCCAAACAAAGGGCGGGCAATGGCTCAGGCCTGTCCAAGGTGTTGAGCCGCGGTGTCACTGAAATGCAAAAACGCGATATCGGGGTGAAGGCAGAGAATTTTATCCGCGAAGTCATTTATCCCTCGCTATACCGTCCTGGCCAACCGGCTGCCAACGTTGAGTTATTGCAACGTGCGGTGCGTGATTTGGGCGAGGCGACGACGCCAGCGGAGTTCAACCGTGTGCTTGATGGCATCGTCAAACACTACCGGGCGCGCAATAAACCCTGGAGTAAACCCTTCAGCTCTACCACCGTGGAGCAGGCCAAGGCTTGGCGTATTCCGGTTTAGTTGCAGTGCCACTGAACAGCCATCGTCGCGGCGGGTCGTAGCTACAGGCACCCCTTGGACTCTGGTACATCATGGCCACTCAAGCAGACGGCAAGACCCCCAACCTCTCGCAGGAAGAGCAGCAGGACGTTGATGACAACCAGCCGCCTCGTGCGGCTGTATTACACGAAATTATCCGCACCCAAGGCGATCAGGAGCTAGAGCGCAGTGTGGCAGCGCTGTGGTGGTCGGCGTTGGCCGCCGGCCTGACCATGGGCTTGTCGCTGATGGGCATGGGCCTGCTCAATTCGCGCCTGCCGGACGGTGATGAATTCAAGGTCATCGCCAGCTTTGGCTATTGCGCAGGCTTCCTCGCGGTGATTCTTGCCCGTCAGCAGTTGTTTACCGAAAACACCCTGACCGCCGTGCTGCCGGTGATGAGCAAACCGACCCTGGCCAACGCCGGCCGCTTGTTACGGCTATGGACGGTGGTGTTGGTGGGCAACCTGTGTGGCACCTTGCTGGTGGCCTACGTGATGCTGCACCTGCCGATCTTCGATACCAAGACTGACCTGGCCTTCCTCGAGATCGGTCGCAAGGTCATGGAGAACGACCCCGCGCAGATGTTCGCCAAGGGCATCGTCTCCGGTTGGATGATCGCCACCATGGTCTGGATGATTCCGTCGATGGAGAGCGCCAAGCTGTGGATTATCATCCTGATCACCTACTTCATGGCGCTCGGGGACTTCACCCATATCGTCGTCGGTTCAGCCGAAGTGTCCTATCTGGTGTTTGCCGGCGAGTTGCCGTGGAAGGATTTCTGGCTGATCTTCGCCGGACCGACCCTGGCTGGCAACATCATCGGCGGTAGCTTCATCTTTGCGTTGATCAGCCATGCGCAGGTTCGCAGCGAAAGCAGCCTGCCAGGTAAAAAGGCTGCGGATCCGAGGCATCCGCAGCAGATCAATAAGGGTCAGTGATGCTCAGGCGTGGCCTGGGGTTCGCCCCGGGTCACGTGCTTGACCAGCTTGCCGATGCTCAACCCCTGCAACAGGATCGAAGACAGCACCACGATGTAGGTGATGCTCAGCAACAAGTCACGCTCCGGCCCCAGGGGCAGGGCCAAGGCCAGTGCCACCGAGACGCCGCCGCGCAGGCCGCCCCAGGTGAGGATGCGGATAGTGCCGCGTGGCACCGTGCGCCAACGTCGCAGCAACAGGATCGCCGGGGCCACGGTCAGCAGGCGCGAGAGCAGGATCGCCACTGCCAGCAGGCTGGCCGCGAACACGTGCAGCCAATTGAATGGCAATAGCAGCAGCTCCATGCCGATCAGCGCGAACAGCAAGGCGTTGAGCATGTCATCGAGCAGTTCCCAGAAACCATCCAGGTAGCGACGCGTCATGTCGTTCATCGCCAGCTTGCGCCCCAGGTTGCCGATGATCAGCCCCGCGACCACCATCGCAATCGGCGCGGACACATGCAGTTCCGAGGCCATGGCCGAGCCGCCGATCACCAGGGCGAGGGTCAACATGACTTCGATCTGGTGCTGTTCGATGCTCTTGATCATCAGGTACACGAGATAGCCGATCAGCCCGCCAAACAGCACGCCGCCAATGGCTTCATGGGCAAACAGCATGGCCGTGGCGCCCACGGTGGGCGTTTCACCCAATTGCGCGATGCCCAGCAGCACGGTAAACACCACCACGGCGGTGCCATCATTGAACAGCGACTCGCCGACGATGGTGGTTTTCAGCGGTTTGGAGGCATTGGCGGTCCGCAGCACGCCGAGCACCGCAATGGGGTCGGTGGGGGAAATCAGCGCGCCGAACAGTAGGCAGTAAAGGAAACTCACGTGCCAACCAAACAGGGCGAAGATGTAGTACGCCAGGCTGCCGATCACCACGGTGGCGATCAACACGCCAAAGGTTGCCAGCAGGCCGATGGGCCAGCGGTAGCTGCGCAAGTCGTTCAAGTTGACGTGCAAGGCGCCAGCGAACAGCAGGAACGACAGCATCCAGTTCATCAGCAAATCGCCGAAGTCGATCTGGCCGATCAACTGCTGGATACGCTCTTCCAGGCCCGGGTAGCCGAGCACGCTCAGGCCTTGCAGGATCAGCGAGAACAGCAGTGCGGTGACCATCACGCCAATGGTGGGCGGCAGGCCGATAAAGCGGAAGTTCACATAAGTGAGCAGGGTGGTGAGGCAGATGAAGGCGGCGACAAGTTCAAGCATCCGGGGTCCTTGGAGCGGGGGAATATAGGCGCACGGGGTGCGTCGAATCGGGGTTTAGTATAAACAGGTGCTGTCACATGACGTATCAATTAAGGAGGTTCTGGTGATAGCCACAGTTCTGGTGCTGGTAGCGGCGCTGTTGCATGCGACGTGGAACACCTTGATCAAGTTCAGTGGCGAGCGCCTTTTAGTCATCGCCTGCATGGACAGTGTGGCGCTGCTGTTCGTGGTATTTGCGGTGGGGTTCGTGTCCTTGCCGCCGTTGGACATCTGGCCGTGGATCGCGGCCTCGGCGCTGTTTGAATTGCTCTATCGCTATCTGTTGATCCAGGCCTATCGGGTGGGTGACCTGGGCCTGGTGTATCCGTTGATGCGTGGTTTGTCGCCGCTGGTGGTGCTGGTGCTGACCCTGGTGTTTGCTGGTGAAGTGCTGAGCACCCAGCAGATTCTGGGGATCTTGCTGATCCCGTTCGGCATGGTATGCCTGTTGTGGCAGGGCGGCGGCGGTGACCGGTTGCCCTGGTCGATGCTGCCGGTGGTGTTGCTGATCGGCCTGTGCATTGGCTGCTACACCTTTCTGGATGGGCAGGCGCTGCGGCGCTGGTCGCACCCGCTGGATTACCTGGTGTGGTTGACGCTGATCAGCGCCTGGCCGTTTCCGCTGCTGGCGCTGGTGCGTAAACGTGCAGCCTTTAGCCTGTTCTGGCGCACCCAGTGGCGGTTGGGGTTGAGCGTGGGGTTATGCGTGTTGTTGAGCTACGCTTTGGTACTTTGGGCCATGCAGTTGGGCTCGATTGCCGAAGCTGCCGCGTTGCGCGAAGTCAGTGTGATTCTGGTGGTGCTGTTCGGTATGCGTTACTTGAAAGAACCTTTTGGCCGTCCACGGCTCATAGCCTGTGGGTTGGTGTTGATTGGCATGTTGGTGATGAAACTCTAACCGTCGGATAAAACTAAAAGGAATCGGTGATGACAGTCGCTTTATGGTGTGTGTTGATCGCAATCTTTCTGCCGTACATTTGCACCGGTGTGGCCAAGTTCAGTACAGGCAAGTTCGGGCCGCGGGATAACCACGACCCGCGTGCCTTCCTCGATAGCCTGGAAGGCGTCGCCAAGCGTGCTCATAGCGCGCAACTCAACAGTTTCGAAGTGACCCCGGCGTTTGCCGCTGCAGTCATCATTGCGCACCTGGCCGGCAACGCCGAACTGGTGACGATCAACGTGCTGGCTGTGCTGTTTATCACCAGCCGCCTGCTGTACATCATTTGCTACCTGGCGGACTGGGCGATCTTGCGTTCGCTGGTGTGGGCCGTGGGTATGGCGTTGATTGCGAGTTTCTTCTTCGTTTCGATGTGAGGGACGCTGTAGGAGCGAGCTTGCTCGCGAAGAACGTCAACGATAACGCGTGCTTCCTGAATAGACGCGGCGTCTGTGAGTTCTTCGCGAGCGAGCTCGCTCCTACAAAAAAGCCCAAGCTCTCTTCCGGTCAGGTTCCGGCAGGCGCATCCGGAACCTGGGGCAACGCCGCGCCTTTGGGCCACAACATCCAGATCTGGCCTTGCTGCTTCATGTTCCCCGCCAACTCGCCTGCGGCATTGCCTGTGCCCCAGAACAGATCTGCGCGCACTTCTCCGGTGATTGCGCCGCCGGTATCCTGCGCGGCGACCGGGCGTGCCAGTGGCGTGCCGTCTGGCTTGGTGGTCGACAACCACAACAGGCTGCCCAGCGGAATCACCTTGCGATCCACTGCCACGCTGTAGCCGGCGGTCAATGGCACGTTTAGCGAGCCGCGCGGGCCTTCGTTGCTGTCGGGGCGGGCGCTGAAGAATACGTAGCTGGGGTTGCTCGCCAACAGTTCAGGAATACGCTGCGGGTGGGCCTTGGCCCAGGCGCTGATGGCGCCCATGGTCACGTCTTCTTTTTTCAGTTCGCCTTGTTCCACCAGCCAGCGGCCTATAGGGCGGTACGGGTAGCCGTTCTGGTCGCCGTAACCCACACGCAGTTGGCGCCCACCGGCCAGTTGAATACGCCCCGAGCCCTGGATCTGCAGGAATTGCAGGTCCATCGGGTCGGTCAGCCAGGCGATCGGCTTGGCGGTGGAACCTTGGCTGTTGAGGGTGCTGGCATCGTCATACGGCTTGAGCACACGACCTTCCAGGCGCCCGCGCAGGCGCTTGCCCTTGAGTTCCGGGTAGATGCTGTCGAGGTTGACGATGATCAGGTCGTCCGGCACGCCGTATACCGGCACGTGGGCGGTGGCGGTCTTGGTCAGGCTGCCGGGGTAGACCGGCTCGTAATAGCCCGTGATCAAACCGTTTGGCGTGTTGTCCGCCGAACGCAGGCCGAAGACATCCAGGTGTTCCTTGAGAAAGCCACGAACCGCCACGACATCGCCCGGTACGCTGGCCGCTGCCGCGCAGGTCGGGCCCCAGATCGGGTCGGCCTTGAGGCGCTGGCAGGCGCTGCGCCAGGATTCGAAGCCGGCGAGCAAGTCGCTGTCGGAAACGCTCGGCAAGGCTTCCCATGGTGCGCTCACATAGGTGGCAACGGCGTGAGGTTTGGAGGGTTCCTGTGCAACTTCTTTGCCGGCGTCTTTACCGGCATCGCAGCCGGCCAGTAGCGCGAACATTGGCAGAGCCCACGCCAGGCGCCGGCCCCAGGGTTTGAAGGTGACATTCATGCAAGCAATTCCTGAAACGGTTGCCCGTGCTTCACTGCATCCGGGCAACCCTTATTATTAATAGGGCTATTGGTCTTTGCGGGCGGTGCGAGGATACTGGCCGCCGTTTCCCGTGACCTTGAAGCCATGATGATGTTAAAAAAATTGACCGTTGTATTGCTGGCCTGCCTGACGGTGTCTGCCTGTGGCGGTGTTGATCCCAATTCCCCCCTGGGCCAGCGCAAGGCGATCTTCAAGCAGATGCTCAAGACCGGTGAAGACCTGGGCGGGATGCTGCGCGGGCGTATCCCATTTGACGGCGCCAAGTTCGCCGAGGGTGCGGTCAAACTGGATGCGTTGTCCCATGAGCCGTGGAAGCATTTCCCGAGCGTGCGCGAAGAAGACCACACCAGTGCCAAAGATGATGTGTGGCAAAAACAGGCGCAGTTCCAGCAACTGGCCCGTGACCTTGAGGCGGCCACCGGTGAATTGGTGATCGCCAGCCAAGTGCAGCCTTATAAAGCCAGCAACCTTCAACCTGCGGTGCAAAAAGTTGAAGATGCCTGCAGCGCCTGCCATAAACAGTTCCGCGATCATTGACCGGTTTTACTGGTCGAGTTCTTCCACCGCGCCTTGCAGCTCTTTGCGCGAGTCGGCCAGCTTCTCCTTACGCTTGTTGATCTTGTCCGGGTCGCCTTTTTTCATGGCCTTGTCGAGGTCGGCCTGACGGCGGCTGACTTCATGCTTGGCGTCTAGCACTTTGTTTTCACGTTCTTTCTTCAAGCCGGCATCGGTGCAGTGGGTGGTGACTTCGTCCAGGGCTTTTTCCAGGCCGGCCTGCTGGGCGCTGTTACCGTGGGCCTTGGCCTGTTCGATCTGGCTGCTGATGGCCTGGCGCTTGGCGGCGCAGCCGGTGAGGGGTTGTACGTCTTCGGCGGCCAACAGCGGCGTGGCCATGAAGCTTGCGACGGTCAGCAAGGCAAAGGGGGCGAGAAATTTCATATAAAGCTCCAAGTTCGCAATCAGGTGGCCGGGGGGTGTTTAAAACCCGTCTATCCCGGCTACGCGTAATGTTTCAGCCAAGGCTTGTACGTGCGGGTCGCGAAAAAAAGCGCTGAGTTGCGCCGCGCGTCCCGGGCCGATGCCGTCTGAGGCCAGCCAGGCTTGGGTGTCTTTGGTGACCAGCGTCTGCCAGTTACCTTCCAGGTTGTTACGCGCCGCTGGCGGTATGCCCAAGGCGCAGAGCCATTGTAAAAAAGGGCGTTGCCGGGCGCTTTGAATACTGTCGAGCACCCGCGCACGGGTCCGCTCGCCTAAGCCCTCAATGGTAGCAAGCTCGGCCGCATCCAGGGTCAACCAATCGAGAAAGCCTGTGATTAGACCGGCCTGGATCAATACGTTCCAGGTTTCACGGCCCATATGGGGTAAGGCCAGGCCATGTTTGCCGCTCAGCCAGGTGAGGCGGGCGAGCAACTGATCTTCGCAGCCGGGGTCCAGTTGCCAGCAGCTCAAAGCATGGAAGTCTTGAGGGTCGGGTACCTGCAGGTCCACGCGCGTCTCGTTACGCAGGATCACCTCGTCCAGTCTCGGTATCACCTGGCCCGCCAGGCTGATCGACACATGATCGCCGGGGCGGATATCCAGGGCTTGCCAGCGTTTCAGGGAGCTGGCGCTGACCCGGCTGATCTGCCGATCATCCAGCCGCACGGGTTCCAGTTCGAGGATCGGGGTAATGCGCCCGGTGCGCCCCACCCTGAACTGGACGTTGCGTACCAGGGCCAGGGCCTTGATGGCCGGGTACTTCCAGGCAACCGACCAATACGGCGCACTGGCTTGCCAGCGCTCGGCGGGCGCTCGCGCAGCCTGGTGCAGCACCACGCCATCGCTGGCGAAAGGCAATGCAGCGTTGTACCAGTGCGTGCGCCAATGCGCAGCTTCGCTAATAGAAGCGACGGGTTGGCTGTACTGCTGGCTGTCGGTAAACCCCCAGCGCGCCAGGGTGGCCAGGCGTTCGGTGAAGTCCTTCGGGCCGTCGGGCCATGCCCAGACGAACAGGCCGATCCCTGCCGCTTGGGCGTCGCTCAACTGGCGACGGTTCATCAGGCCAGCCACTTTACTGCGTGCATTGAGCCCGCCCTTGAGCGATTGCACATGATGGTTGAGGCGCCAATAGAGTTCGCCTTGCAGCACCACATCAACGGCGTCGGGCAACTGTTGGACAATGCCCGGGATCTTGGCGGCGGAGGCTGACCAGTCGTGCCCCAGCAGGCCGTCGCCCCGACTGATGAGCTGGTGCAAGCGGCCCTGGCGATACACCAGCGTCACCGCGACGCCATCGACCTTGGGTTGGACCCATACATCCTGGCGAGTGCTAAGCCAGTCACTGACGGCAGGCTCGCCCGGCAGCTTTTGCAGGCCGGTGTGCGCGACCGGGTGACGTAAGGTGCCGCGCGCACTGGCCAGCGGGTTATCAGGCTTGGGGGGCTGCTGACGGGCGCATTCCTGCCAATGCGCGAGGCGCTTGCGGGCCTGGTCGTAGAGCTCATCGCTGATCAGGGACTGGCCCTGCCGATGATAGCTGTCATCCCACTGCTGGATTTGCCTGGACAGGGTTTCCAATTGCGAGTGAACGTTATCTGGACAGGCTTCGGCCCAGGCCCAGGCTGGCAGGGCGCTTATGAGAACAGCCAGTAATACGTGCATCATGAGCATCCTTGCTCGAAAAGGGCCCCCAGCCTAAGTGATCCACGCGCCCACAAAAAAGCCCCGACCGAGCGAGGCTTTTTACCGAGTATTTCTGTTTACTTGAACAGGCCGCCCAACGCCTTCACAGCATCGTTGTTTTCAGCCTTGGCCTGCTGTTTTTGCTGCTTGGCGTCGACTTTTGCCTGGCTGTCGGCGAGTTTGTTGCAAGCTTTGTTGACCTGCTCCAGCGCAGCCTCATACGCCCGCACTTTCAACAGATCGTTCTTGGCATTGGCCGCGTCGATCTTGGCTTGCAGGTCTTTGGGTTGCTGCTGGCAGTCGCCGGCATTGCCGCCACCGAGCTGGGCGCTCAGGGCGCCGCTCAGAGCGTTCAGGTCAGCGGCCTGGGCCGACAGGGTGAACAGGCTGAGCAGAAGGGCGGCAGGGGCGAGCGTGGAAATGCGCATGAAAACCTCAATGTTCGATTGCCTGCGCGCTTATCCATCCCGGGCGGGCGCAGTGCAATATCCAAATAAGGTGAGTGGCCCGAGAGGGCGCGGATTCTAGTGGGCCATCATTTGGCCTGCAAGCCTTGGATCCAAAAAAGCCCGAAGTAGCTCTGCAGGCAACAAAAAACCCCGCCAGGCAGACCTGGCGGGGTTTTATTTACCGCGAACGATTACAGGCCGGCGGCGGTACGCAGGTCGTTGGCGCGGTCGGTTTTTTCCCAGGTGAAGGTGCTGAAGGTGTCATCGCCCACCGTCTTCTGCGCAGGGGTGCGGCCGAAGTGGCCGTAGGCTGCGGTTTCCTGGTACATCGGGTGCAGCAGGTCGAGCATGGTGGTGATTGCGTAAGGCCGCAGGTCGAAGATCTCACGCACCAGCTTGACGATCTTGTCATCGCTGATCTTGCCGGTGCCGAAGGTGTTCAGCGAGATCGACGTAGGCTGGGCGACGCCAATGGCGTAGGAAACCTGGATTTCGCAGCGCTCCGCCAGGCCGGCAGCCACGATGTTCTTGGCTACATAACGACCGGCGTAAGCCGCAGAGCGGTCAACCTTGGAAGGGTCCTTGCCGGAGAATGCACCACCGCCGTGACGGGCCATGCCGCCGTAGCTGTCGACGATGATCTTGCGGCCGGTCAGGCCGCAGTCGCCCACCGGGCCACCGATGATGAACTGGCCGGTCGGGTTGATGTGGAACTGGGTGTCCTTGGTCAGCAGTTCGGCAGGCAGCACGTGCTTGACGATCAGTTCCATCACGCCTTCACGCAGGTCGGCGTAGGACACATCCGGGTTGTGCTGGGTCGACAGTACGACGGCGTCGATGCCCACCACTTTGCCGCCTTCGTAGCGGCAGGTCACCTGGGACTTGGCGTCCGGGCGCAGCCAGGGCAGTACGCCGGATTTGCGCGCCTCGGCCTGGCGTTGTACCAGCTGGTGCGAGAAGGTGATCGGCGCGGGCATCAGTACGTCGGTTTCGTTGCTGGCGTAGCCGAACATCAGGCCCTGGTCGCCGGCGCCCTGATCTTCAGGCTTGGCCCGGTCAACGCCTTGGTTGATGTCTGGGGACTGCTTGCCGATGATGTTCATCACGCCGCAGGTTGCGCCGTCAAAGCCGACGTCGGAGCTGTTGTAGCCAATGTCGGTGATCACGTCACGCACGATCTGCTCCAGGTCAACCCAGGCAGTGGTGGTAACTTCGCCGGCGATGATCGCCACGCCCGTTTTCACCAGCGTCTCGCACGCCACGCGGGCGAACTTGTCTTCAGCGATGATAGCGTCCAGCACCGCATCAGAAATCTGGTCGGCGATTTTGTCCGGATGCCCTTCAGACACGGACTCGGAGGTGAAAAGGGAGTATTCGCTCATCTCGATGTTTTCCTGATATTTACCGATGGTGAGTGTCGCCAGCCGGTCGCTGAAAATGGCGGACCTGAATCTGGAAACCATTACGTAAACCTACATAGAGGCTTTCCCCGGGAACGAGTCCCGCAGCGGTGGCCCAACGGGCCAAATCGTCCTGTTCAAAACCCAGCCAGAGATCACCGCAGGCCTCCTTGGCCCAATTCTGGTTGTGGCTGCATAAATCCGTAACCAGCAGGCTACCGCCGGGGTGCAGCAACCCGGCCATTTGCTTGAGGGCTTCTGCCGGTGCGGCAAAATGGTGCAAGACCATGTTCAGCACCACGCAATCGGCCCGCAGGCCGGTGTCACTCAGGGCGTCGGCCAACTGCAGGCGCACATTGCCCAGGGCTTCGCGTTCACAGAGTTGGCGCGCCAGTTCAAGCATCGCCGGGCTGTTATCCAAGGCCGTGACCTGCTCGAAGCGGCGCGCCAGTTCCGGCAGGAAACCGCCATCGCCAGGGCCGACTTCCAAGGCTGTGGCCTCTTCACTGAAGCTCAGCTTGTCCAACAGTGCCAGTACGCTTTCGCGGTACTGGGCCAAGCCAGCGATAAGGTCCTGCTGTGCGCGAAACTTGTCGGCCACCCGGGAGAAAAAGTCCTGGCTGGCGGCGGCGCGTTGCCCGTGCACCTGGGCGATGCGCGATTGCACATCACCGGGCAGGCGCAAGTTGTCCACTTCGTCGAGCAGGGAGGCATGCAATTTGCCACCAAGCAGTTCGGTATGGGGCAGCGCGCGTCGGTAGAAAATCGCATTGCCTTCTCGACGGGTGGCCACCAGGTCGGCCTGGGCCAGTACCTTCAAATGGTGGCTCATGCCGGACTGGCCGATGGCAAAGATCTGCGCCAGCTCCAGTACCCCGAAAGAATCGTTGGCCAGTGCGCGCAATACGTTCAAGCGCAACGGATCGCCAGCGGCCTTGCACAAGGCAGCCAGTTCATCGCCGTCGTCAGGACGCAGGGAGGGCACGGGTAGGTTCATAAGGCCAGCAGTCTAGTGACGGGTGTAGATCCAGGCAAGGCCAATATCAAAAAGTTTTGATATTGATCGATAAGTGGCGGTTATAAGCCGTCGCTATAACCTTTAGACGAACCGGTTAAAGGTTTCTGCAAGGGATTGATGCCCAAAGCACAGGAAAAACGCCCTCAAGTGACTATCTGTCATTGCCCGCAGGCGGTGGCTGAGGGAAAATGCCGGTCCTTTTTTCCGTTTCTTTTCAGCAAACTCCAGGAGATCAGCGATGCCCAGCCGTCGTGAGCGTGCCAACGCCATTCGTGCCCTCAGCATGGATGCCGTGCAAAAAGCCAACAGCGGCCATCCCGGTGCCCCGATGGGCATGGCGGATATCGCCGAGGTACTTTGGCGTGACTACCTGAAACACAACCCGAGCAACCCGTCGTTCGCCGACCGTGACCGCTTTGTGCTGTCCAACGGCCACGGCTCGATGCTGATTTATTCGCTGCTGCACCTGACCGGCTACGACGTCACCATCGACGACCTCAAGAGCTTCCGTCAACTGCACAGCCGCACCCCGGGCCACCCGGAATTCGGCTACACCCCGGGCGTTGAGACCACCACCGGTCCCCTGGGCCAAGGCCTGGCCAATGCGGTTGGTTTCGCCCTGGCGGAAAAAATCCTGGGCGCGCAGTTCAACCGCCCTGGCCACGACATCGTTGACCACCACACCTACGTATTCCTGGGTGATGGCTGCATGATGGAAGGCATTTCCCACGAAGTCGCGTCCCTGGCCGGCACTCTGGGCCTGGGCAAGCTGATTGCCTTCTACGATGACAACGGCATCTCCATCGACGGCGAAGTCGAAGGCTGGTTCACCGACGACACGCCAAAGCGTTTCGAAGCCTACAACTGGCAGGTGATCCGCAACGTCGACGGCCACGATCCGGAAGAAATCAAGATCGCCATCGACACCGCTCGCAAGAGCGCGCAGCCAACCCTGATCTGCTGCAAGACCACCATCGGTTTCGGCTCGCCGAACAAGCAAGGTAAAGAAGACTGCCACGGCGCCCCACTGGGTGACGCGGAAATCGCCCTGACCCGCGAAGCGCTGAAGTGGAACCACGGCCCATTCGAAATCCCGGCCGACATCTACGCCGAATGGGATGCCAAGGAAAAAGGCCTGGCGGTTGAATCCGAGTGGGACCAGCGTTTCGCTGCGTACTCTGCCGAATTCCCGGAATTGGCCAACGAGCTGGTACGTCGCCTGGCCGGTGACCTGCCTGCCGACTTCTCGGAAAAGGCCTCGGCCTACATCGCTGAAGTCGCGGCCAAGGGCGAGACCATCGCCAGCCGTAAAGCCAGCCAGAACACCCTGAACGCCTTTGGCCCGTTGCTGCCTGAGTTCCTCGGCGGTTCGGCTGACCTGGCTGGTTCCAACCTGACCCTCTGGAAGGGTTGCAAAGGTGTCTCGGCCGAAGACGCCAGCGGCAACTATATGTACTACGGCGTGCGCGAGTTCGGCATGAGCGCCATCATGAACGGCGTGTCCCTGCACGGCGGTTTGGTGCCTTACGGCGCGACCTTCCTGATGTTCATGGAGTACGCACGTAACGCTGTACGTATGGCGGCGCTGATGAAGAAGCGCGTGATCCACGTCTACACCCACGACTCCATCGGCCTGGGCGAAGACGGCCCGACGCACCAGCCGGTCGAGCAACTGACCAGCCTGCGCACCACGCCGAACCTGGATTGCTGGCGCCCAGCCGACGCGGTCGAATCCGCCGTGGCCTGGAAGCACGCCATCGAGCGCAAGGACGGCCCTTCGGCGCTGATCTTCTCGCGTCAGAACCTGCAACACCAGGTGCGTACCGACGCGCAGATCGCCGACATCAGCCGAGGCGGTTATGTGCTCAAGGACTGCATCGGCGAGCCGGAGCTGATCCTGATCTCCACCGGTTCCGAAGTGGGCCTGACCGTTCAGGCGTACGACAAGCTGACCGCACAAGGCCGCAACGTGCGCGTTGTGTCCATGCCCTGCACCAGCGTGTTCGAAGCCCAGGACGCCGGCTACAAGCAATCGGTATTGCCGCTGCAGGTCAGTGCGCGTATCGCCATCGAGGCGGCTCACGCCGACTACTGGTACAAGTACGTGGGCCTGGAAGGCCGCGTGATCGGCATGACCACCTACGGTGAGTCGGCGCCGGCGCCAGCCTTGTTCGAAGAGTTCGGTTTCACCCTGGAAAACATCCTGGGTCAGGCTGAAGAGTTGCTGGAAGACTAAGGCGCACCACACCCATTGTGGGAGCGAGCTTGTTGTGGCGAGGGAGCTTGCTCCCGCTGGAGTGCGAAGCGCTCCCAAACCGGTCACCAGGTGTATCTGATGCATCCCGATCGTTCGGTTTGGGGCCGCTTCGCGGCCCAGCGGGAGCAAGCTCCCTCGCCACACAAGCTCGCTCCTACAGTGGTTTGTGTCGCCCACAATGCGAGAACCCCATGCCCCAACCGCGTCCCTACAAAGTTGCACTCAACGGCTACGGCCGCATTGGTCGTTGCGTCTTGCGTGCTCTGTTCGAGCGAGGGGCGGCGGCCGGGTTTGAAATTGTCGCGATCAATGATTTGGCCGACATGGCCAGCATCGAATACCTGACACGCTTTGACTCCACCCACGGCCGCTTTCCAGGCGAAGTGCGAGTTGAAGGCGATTGTCTGCATATCAATGGCAACTGCGTACAAGTGTTGCGCAGTGCCACCCCCGAAGGCATCGACTGGAAAGCACTGGGCGTCGACCTGGTGCTGGAATGCTCCGGTGTCTATCACACCCGTGCCGATGGCCAGCGTTTCCTCGACGCCGGCGCACCGCGTGTGCTGTTTTCCCAGCCGATGGCCAGCGAGGCGGATGTCGACGCCACCATCGTCTACGGCATCAACCAAGACTGCCTGACCGGCGATGAGCTGCTGGTGTCCAACGCGTCGTGTACCACCAACTGCAGCGTGCCGTTGCTGCGCCTGCTGGACCAGGCGATCGGCCTGGATTACGTGTCGATCACCACGATTCACTCGGCGATGAACGACCAGCCGGTCATCGACGCCTATCACCACGAAGACCTGCGCCGCACGCGTTCGGCGTTCCAGTCAGTGATTCCTGTGTCCACTGGCCTGGCGCGCGGCATCGAGCGACTGCTGCCGGAACTTGCCGGGCGAATCCAGGCCAAAGCCGTACGGGTGCCGACGGTAAACGTGTCTTGCCTGGATATCACCATGCAAACCGTCAGTGACACTGACGCGGCCGAGGTCAACCGGATCCTGTGCGACGCCGCCACCAGCGGCCCGCTCAAAGGCCTGTTGGCCTACACCGAGTTGCCCCACGCCAGTTGCGATTTCAACCATGACCCGCATTCGGCGATTGTCGATGCCAGCCAGACCCGCGTTTCCGGCCCCAGGCTGGTGAACATCCTGGCCTGGTTCGACAACGAATGGGGCTTTGCCAACCGCATGCTGGATGTTGCCGAACACTATCTGCACATCGCTTCTAAACAACCTCAACAGTAATTCAGGAACTGCGACCCATGACCGTGTTGAAGATGACCGACCTCGATCTGCAAGGTAAGCGCGTACTGATCCGCGAAGACCTCAACGTCCCCGTCAAGGACGGTGTTGTCACCAGCGATGCGCGAATCCTGGCCTCGCTGCCGACCATCAAGCTGGCCCTGGAAAAAGGCGCGGCCGTGATGGTCTGCTCCCACCTGGGTCGCCCGACCGAAGGTGAGTTCTCTGCCGAAAACAGCCTCAAGCCGGTCGCCGAGTACCTGAGCAAGGCCCTGGGCCGTGACGTGCCATTGGTCGCAGACTACCTGGGCGGCGTGGACGTAAAAGCCGGCGATATCGTGCTGTTCGAAAACGTGCGCTTCAACAAGGGCGAGAAAAAGAACAGCGACGAACTGGCCCAGCAATACGCCGCCCTGTGCGACGTGTTTGTGATGGACGCGTTCGGCACCGCCCACCGCGCCGAAGGTTCGACCCACGGCGTGGCCAAGTTCGCCAAGGTCGCCGCGGCTGGCCCGCTGTTGGCTGCTGAGCTTGCGGCGCTGGGTAAGGCCCTGGGCGCTCCGGCCCAACCGATGGCGGCCATTGTTGCCGGCTCCAAGGTCTCCACCAAGCTGGACGTGCTCAACAGCCTGAGCCAGATCTGCAACCAACTGATCGTCGGCGGCGGCATTGCCAACACCTTCCTGGCTGCCGCCGGCCACCCGGTGGGCAAGTCCCTGTACGAGCCAGACCTGCTCGACACCGCCCGCGCCATCGCCGCCAAGGTCAGCGTGCCGTTGCCGGTGGACGTGGTGGTTGCCAAGGAATTCGCTGAAAGCGCCGCCGCGACCGTCAAGCTTATCGCTGACGTGGCCGACGACGACATGATCCTGGACATCGGCCCGCAAACCGCGGCCAACTTCGCCGAGCTGCTCAAGGCATCCCAGACTATCCTGTGGAATGGCCCGGTGGGCGTATTCGAGTTCGACCAATTCGGCAACGGCACCAAAGTGCTGGCCAAAGCGATCGCTGAAAGCTCGGCGTTCTCCATCGCTGGCGGTGGCGATACCCTGGCGGCGATCGATAAATATGGTGTGGCTGATCAGATCTCCTACATTTCTACCGGTGGTGGCGCTTTCCTCGAGTTCGTCGAGGGTAAGGTGTTGCCAGCTGTGGAAGTGCTGGAAACCCGAGCCAAAGGTTAAGGCTCGCGTGATCAGGAAAAGGAGCGTTCCCATGATCAAGTCGTTGGCACTGGTGATCGCAGCGGGCCTGTTGGCCGGCTGCGGCAGTACACCCAGCGCGGCGCCCGAGGCGGATAACGCCAAGGCACCGTTGAGAAAAAGCTGTTACCAGGCTGACTGGCAAGCCGAGACCATGCCGGTGATCAACAAGCGCATCGGCAACGAACGGCTGGAGAAATACGACTCCGCGCCCAACGGTCAGGAACAGGGTTGCCCATGACGGGTCTGATCCACTAACCGACAGCAACGGCGGCCCCAGGTCGCCCTGCGAGGATTGGCAATGAAAGGCGTTTTCGCCCTGGCAGCTCTGGCCCTGTTGGCCGGCTGCAGCAACATGAACCTGTTCAACAAGGCAGAGCCAGCCGACAAATGGACCACCTGGACCTGCGACAGCAAGGCCGAGGTCAACTGGCGCTTTGCCAACCAGGCCCGTTCCGAAGTGGATGTACGCCTCGGCGGTTCGGACCAGGTTTACCGTCTCAAACAAGAGGTAGCCGCCTCCGGTGTGCTGTATAGCGACGGCCAGTTGGCGTTTCACACCAAAGGTGAGGAAGGCCTGGTTTACTGGGTGGCGACGGATGATTTGATTGGGCGCGGCTGCAAAGCCCAGTGAGAATACGATCTGAAGTCCAATGAGATCAAAATGTGGGAGCTGGCTTGCCTGCGATTGCGGTGGGTCAGCAAAGCCAATATCGACTGGCTCTGCGCCATCGCAGGCAAGCCAGCTCCCACATTGACCTGTTTCACAGTGGCACTAGCGCTAAGCCACACCAGCAATAACGATTCAGCAGCACAAGGCTCAACCCCTTGATCTGCAATAACTTGAATAGCAGCCGCCGCTACGGCAGGCTTGCACGATTAACGACCCTCGACCGGGAGAGACAACACAATGGCACTTATCAGCATGCGTCAAATGCTGGACCACGCAGCCGAGTTCGGCTACGGCGTCCCAGCCTTTAACGTCAACAACCTTGAGCAGATGCGCGCCATCATGGAAGCCGCTGACAAGACCGACTCCCCCGTGATCGTCCAGGCTTCGGCCGGTGCGCGCAAATACGCTGGCGCCCCGTTCCTGCGTCACCTGATCCTCGCTGCCATCGAAGAATTCCCGCACATCCCGGTGTGCATGCACCAGGACCACGGCACCAGCCCTGACGTGTGCCAGCGCTCGATCCAACTGGGCTTCAGCTCGGTAATGATGGACGGCTCCCTCGGCGAAGACGGCAAGACCCCAACCGACTACGAGTACAACGTACGCGTGACCCAACAAACCGTAGCCATGGCGCACGCCTGCGGCGTATCGGTTGAAGGCGAACTGGGCTGCCTGGGTTCGCTTGAAACCGGCATGGCCGGCGAAGAAGACGGCATCGGCGCCGAAGGCGTGCTGGATCACAGCCAGATGCTGACCGACCCGGAAGAAGCCGCCGACTTCGTCAAGAAGACCCAGGTCGACGCCTTGGCCATCGCCATCGGCACCAGCCACGGCGCCTACAAGTTCACCAAGCCACCTACCGGCGACGTGCTGGCCATCGACCGCATCAAGGAAATCCACAAGCGCATCCCCAATACCCACCTGGTGATGCACGGTTCTTCCTCGGTACCGCAAGAGTGGCTGGCGATCATCAACCAGTACGGCGGCGACATCAAAGAAACCTACGGCGTACCGGTTGAAGAAATCGTCGAAGGCATCAAGTACGGCGTGCGCAAGGTCAACATCGACACCGACCTGCGCCTGGCATCCACCGGTGCGATGCGTCGCCTGATGGCCACCAACCCGAGCGAGTTCGACCCGCGTAAATTCTTCGGCGCCACTGTGACGGCGATGCGTGATGTGTGTATCGCACGTTATGAAGCCTTTGGTACGGCCGGCAATGCTTCGAAGATCAAGCCGATCTCGTTGGAAGCGATGTATCAGCGGTATTTGAAAGGTGAATTGAACGCTAAGGTGAACTGAGCCTCAAGCGTCTAACAAAGAAGCCCGCAGTGATGCGGGCTTTTTTGTTAGGCGTAAAAGAGGGTGTCGCTGACCATCTAATCTTTTTGTGTCGTTCTCATCGTTTGGCGATCAACTAATAAGTTCTTTTCAAGTCTATGCGGTGACTAGCGCCATTCAGCCAGTAATCTCCGCTTAACGTATTAAATGGGGTGGAAATATCCACTGGATTTGAGACAAGTACAAATTTGTAAGACGTTTGCTCACCCGGGGGGCTGGCCAAATCTAACCTTGCTTGCCCTCCTTTTTCCGCATTAGCGAATTTATATGTTCCGCTGATTGGATTGGCCCTGGCTCCGTCATGGTAGAGTGCTGTTACGTCACCGGTATGGCTGTCGGCACTTGTGATTGTCAAGTAACGATACTGAGTGGTATTGGCAGTTGTTACTCCGGCATACGTTCCCATTGGATTAGGCATTGTCATGATGAATTTCCCTATAACGTTTGCTAAAGGATTAGCTTAAAGCGGCGCATTTTTTGTTGTGCCGTTTTTGTAAGGCTATAGAGAGTTGGTCTGTATGGCACCTGTGAAATATGACAGTGTCTTATACTGTTTTGGAATTGAAAGTAAATGGCGGCAGATATACAGTGTTAATGCATTTGTCTTCATAAAGGAAGGGAGGCGCAATCGAGTTGAACGCAATTACATTTGCGTTGCTTATTTCTAAGTGGTATTAAAATCTGTCAATGTTGACAGTATCGCTAGTTAACCCTCTTGCGCATGCTTGGCTCACTCATCCAGGAAGGGGAATACGCTATGTCACATTCAACTCTTAAGTGGCTTCAGTTTTTTGCGGCGACGGGTGCGTTGATGCTGATAGGTAATGCACAGGCGGCCCAGTTATCTTGCCCAGATTCTTCAACTATCAAGGTTGTGAGCATTCAGTTTTCAGCTGGAGAGCAAGAGCAGCAATGGAGTGGCGAACAGCTCGTTGACGATTATTCTGGGGCTGAGGGCGTCAAGTTTCTGGGCGCAGCGATCAAACAAGGTGCAGACAGCGAAACGAAATTGCCTTATCACTACGTAATCTGTAATTACAGCGGGAAAGGCAAGGACGATTATTTGAGGTTGTCTAAGCGGTTTGTCTTGCCTCCCGTGGCTAACGGTTCTGGTTGGAATGAGAATAAAGAGTGTACAAATAGTAAAGTCACGGACTGTGCTTTTGAGCTGATGAACTCAAAGGGGCCTGCCAAGTTCACATTGCCTGTTCAGAAGTAGGGGCGGGGGATTTTCCAATCTTTCGTCGCCTAAAGAAAACCCGCAGAAATGCGGGTTTTTTGTGTCCGGGTTTCGATCAGCTCGGCGGTGATGTATCGAATCCACGGTGTTCAATGACTCGGAACACATCACTCACGTCCTGCACTAGGATGCGTGCGGTATTGGCCACGTTGTTCAGGTCGCGCTCGGCGAAATCCGGCAGGCTGGAGCAGGCCATCAGGTTTAGGTGTTCCAGAGCGGCGTTGAGACGTTCGCGCAGGCAGGCGTGGAGGTCGAGCAGTGGGGCTTCGCTGTCGATCAATAGCACGGGGTAGTCGGTGGCGGTTTCGGTGCAGGGGGTGAAACGGCGGGGTGGTAGCTGTTGGGTCATGGCAACTATTCCTCGTATCTGAAAAGGACTACCGCCATTCGCTGCGAAACGAAGTGGGTGGTAGCTGTGTGCGGGTTCGCAGACCGAGGATACGAGGAACCCGGCAGACCCGAAGGTCTCCCACACACAGCCACCATAAAACAGACGACGGGCGCCGAAGCGCTCATCGTTGTATTCATGATGCTTGGTTACACACGTATCGTTAGGGCTGCGAAACCCTATCGCCGATCAATGCCAGCGACGGGGCGAACTATAAGCGGCGATGTGGCTTGTCGCAACGGTACTGTAGGACCCGCAACGGGCCTTGAGCCGATGCACGGTCAATGTGCGAGCCGGGCTTGCCCGCGATGGCAGTGTGTCAGGCGCCTAGGATATTGGCTGATACGCCGCCATCGCGGGCAAGCCCGGCTCCCACGGGGGGCTGCGGTGTGTTTAAGGCTTTGGATTTATCTGGGAAAAATCCTGTGTCTCACGGGACGATTCACTCATGATCAATATCCAACTTCGCAAACGTCACCCGCGCACCCTCATTCGTGTCGCCCGAATTGTCCTGCACGTACACCCCCGCCTTGAAGTACAACGGCTTGTCGCCCCAGGCCGCGCCAATCCGTTCATTCCACTCGCTGTCAGCGGCATACACGCTGAGCAGCCCGGCTTTATTTAGATTGATCACATAGGTGAAGCTCTTCTCCAGCGGCACATTGGAGGCGACGATGATCACCCGGCTTTCGGCTTCATCCGGGCGCATGCGCACTTTGGCGACGATGTTGCCGGTCTGGGTTTTCTCCTTGAATTGGTACTCCAGCTTGATCAACGGTTTCTGGCTGTCGTAAGCGTGGATCTGGCCGATCACGATCTTGCCGGAGGAGGGCACCTGGTTCACCGCCAGGGTGGCGCGCAGGAAGTTGTCGGCCTCGGGGTAGGTCCAGTTACGCAGGCGGCCGTCGGCGTAGGTTTCGCGCAGTTCGCTGCGTGGGTAGATGGCGTTTTCGGTGCGGGTGCCCGTCACGGGTGTCCAGAACTGCACATCGCTGCCTTCGGCCTGGAAGTATTGATCGTTGAAGCCGCTCATCAGCCTTGGCGTTTCAATGGTCGTGGGTGGGGAGCCGACCGGGATGCTCAGGTTCCAGGTGGAGAGGTCGATCATGGTGTTGGCCTTTTTTACAGAGGGTGTAGGCATTGGCCCAGAGGGCCTTTCAGGTTCTTTATAGGCGGTGCTGGTGAGATTGTTAAACAATTGCTGGCAATTTATTGGCGTCAGAGGAATGCCAAAAAGCCATGTTGCCCGTGAACCGCGGGCTACAGGGCCTTACCGTTAGTCGGCTTCCTGGCCTTTGGCACAATGAGGGCACCCACGTCACTTCTGCTTTTTTGGCCGCGCGGCTAGAGTGAGCCCTCAGTGTTTGTCCGGCCTTGGTAGCAAAAGTGACCGGTGCAGCTCCCTAAGGAAGAGACGTAGCATGGATGGCGCTCCACAACACGACGATGCAATTTCGGTTCTGTTGGTGGTCGATGACTACCCGGAAAACCTCGTCAGCATGCGTGCGCTGTTGCAGCGTGACGACTGGCGGGTGATCACCGCTGCGTCTGGCCTGGAAGCCTTGGAGTTACTGCTGGCCCACGACGTCGACCTGGTGCTGCTGGACGTGCGCATGCCGGGCATGGACGGCTTTGAGGTCGCACGCCTGATGCGGGGCAGCCAGCGCACGCGCATGACGCCGATTATCTTTCTGACCGCCACTGCCCACTCGCCCGACGCGGTACTTGAAGGCTATGCCAGTGGGGCGATCGACTACCTGTTCAAGCCGTTTGACCCGCATATCCTCAAGCCCAAGGTGCAGGCGTTGCTCGAGCACCAGCGCAATCGCCGTGCCTTGCAGCGCCTGAGCCATGACCTGGAATTGGCCCGCGCTTTTAATGCCTCGGTGCTGGATAACGCCGCCGAGGGCATTCTGGTGGTGAGCGAAGCCAGTGTGATCGAGTACGCCAACCCGGCAATTTCCCGGCTGTTGAATGCAACGATGGCTGAGTTGCAGGGCGAGAGTTTCCTCAGTTTCCTGCAAAAGCCCCATGTGCCAGCCTGGTTGGGCTTTCCCATGTACGAGGCATATCGCCGGGGCGAGACGTGGCGCCAACACGACGCCATTTTGCGCACCGGTCGGGGCCAGCAGGTGCCAGTGGCGTTGTCCTGCGCGCCGTTGCCAGCGGAGCAGAAGGCGATGGTGGTGACGGTGCTGGACATGTCCGAAGTGCGTCACCTGCATCAGCAACTGGAATTCCAGGCCGTGACCGACCCGCTGACCGGGCTGCTGAACCGGCGCGGTTTCCATCAGGCGATGGAGAATACGTTGCTGCGCAGCGAACGTAGCGAGCAGGCGCTGGTATTGCTGTACCTGGACCTGGATGGCTTCAAGCGGGTCAACGATACGCTGGGCCATGACGCCGGGGATCGCGTGCTGCGATGGGTTTCGGAGCAAATGCAGGCGTGCCTGCGTTCCTACGACATTCTGGGGCGCATGGGCGGGGATGAGTTCACCGCGTTGCTGGAACTGGAGTTCCCCGAGCAGGCCGCGAAGATCGCGGAAAAGCTCATCGAGCGGGTATCTGTGTGCCAGCAGGTCGATGGTCTGGAGGTGATGCTTGGGGTCAGTATCGGCATCGCGACCTTCCCGGATTGCGGCTCGGACTTGAGCGGCCTGCTGCGGGCGGCGGATATTGCCATGTACGAAGCCAAGCGCGCCGGCCGTCAGCAGTATCGTTACTACGACCAGGAAATGAACGGCCGCGCCCGCTCGCGGTTGATGCTGGAAGACAGCGTGCGTACCGCCATTGCCAACAAGGATTTCACCTTGGTGTACCAGCCCCAGGTTTCCCTGGAGGACGGGCGTTTGCGCGGTGTCGAGGCGCTGTTGCGCTGGCAGCATCCCAGCGTCGGTGATGTGCCTCCGGGTCTGTTCTTGCCGCTGTTGGAAGAGGCGCGGTTGATCAACCAGTTAAGTGCCTGGATCTACCAGCAAGTCGCTGCCCAGCGCCAGGCCTGGCAAGCTGCCTTCGACCCCGAACTGGTGTTGAGCGTGAGCCTGAGCAGCAGCCAGTTCAACATGCCCAACCTCGCCAACCAACTGCAGCAGATGCTGGAGCGGCATGGGTTACAGGGGCGGCAACTGGAGGTGGAAATCGGCGAAGACTGCTTGATGAGTAATCTTGCTGAGTCTACCAAGCAACTCCAGCTACTGCGCCGGATCGGGGTGCGGATTGCCCTGGACGACTTTGGCTCTGGCCAGTGCTCCCTGGCTCATTTGCGCGACCTGGCATTCGATACCCTCAAGCTTGACCCTCAACTGGTGGCGCGCCTGCCTGGCTCGGCGCGGGATGGGGCGATGGCGCGCAGCATCATCCAACTGTGTGAGCATTTTGGCGTGCTGGTGATCGCCGAAGGCGTGGAGACCCTTGAGCAAACACAGTGGCTCAAGGCCAATGGCTGCGCCTGTATCCAGGGGGCGTGGGCGGCGCTGCCGTTGATGGCCGAGGACGTTGCCGGCTGGTCGTACCCTCGCGCGCTTTGAATTCGCTACACTGGCGCCCGTCCCAATTGCGTTGCAGAGCCCATGACCGCGTTGAAATACCTCCAGGCCTATCCCGCTGCGCTCCAGGAGCAAGTGCGCCAACTGATCGCCAAGGGCCAGTTGGGGGCTTACCTGGAACAGCGGTACCCCGAACGCCATGGGGTGCAGAGCGACAAGGCCCTGTACGCCTATGCCCTGGCCTTGAAGCAGGAGCACCTGCGTAACGCGCCGTCTATCGACAAGGTGCTGTTCGACAACCGCCTGGACCTGACCCACCGAGCCTTGGGTTTGCATACCACGATTTCCCGGGTGCAGGGCGGTAATCTCAAGTCCAAGAAAGAGATCCGCATCGCTTCGCTGTTCAAGGAGGCGGCTCCGGAGTTTCTGCGCATGATCGTGGTGCACGAGTTGGCTCACTTTAAAGAGTCGGACCACAACAAGGCGTTCTATAAGCTCTGCCAATACATGATGCCGGGCTACCATCAGGTGGAATTCGACCTGCGTGTGTACCTCACCTGGCGCGATTTGCAGGGCAAGCCCTAACCCCAAGGCGACTACCATGGATGTGAGCAAGACCAAAAGCAGCTTCTACCGCCGCCTGTACGTGGCGTACTTGATCGACAGCCAACTGGCCAGCAGCGTCCCGGCGCTGACCGAGGCCACCGGCATGCCTCGGCGTACCGCCCAGGACACGATTGCGGCGTTGGCCGACCTGGATATTGTGTGTGAGTTCGAGCAGGAGGACGGTGCGCGTCACCATGCCGGGCGCTATCGGATTCGGGACTGGGGGGCGATTGATCGGGGGTGGATCGAGGCCAACCTGGGGTCGATCAAGCAGGTGTTGGGCTATCCCTGAAGGCCGGCTTTGGCAGGACTGACGCTATCGCGGGCAAGCCCGGCTCCCACCGTCCAATGTGGGAGCTGGCTTGCCTGCGATGGCGCCCTCAGATGCGCCGCATACCGATATGTGGAATATCATCTTCCAGGTATTCCTCACCCGCCACCACAAACCCATACCGCCCGTAGTACCCCTGCAAATGAGCCTGGGCCGAGAGAAAAATCGGCGTTTGCGGCCAGATATCCTCAATACGCTCAAGCGCCTCTTCCAGCATTTGATGCCCCAGCCCGGTGCCCCGTGCCGCCTGCGAAACGATGACGCGGCCAATCACCACATCGCCGCCCTGGGACTCTGGGTCCAGCAGCCGCAGGTAAGCCACCAGCTCATTATCATTCCAGGCCATCAGGTGATGGGTGTCCCCCGCCAGGTCCTGCCCGTCGATGTCCTGATACGCGCATTTCTGCTCGACGACGAATACCTCGCTGCGCAAGCGCAGGACGGCGTACAGCTGGTCCTTCCCCAAGTCGTCGTGATGTTTGCAAACCCAATCAACCGTCATGATGTGTGCTCTGATAAAGACGTGCCTGGATAGTAAGCGCGGCGGGCGCCGCTGTCTAAAATTGGCAAATGTGTGAATGGCGTCAATTTGCCATCATTCAGTGCGTGCGCCGTTGGCTTCTTTGTGTAATCTGCAATGCAAGCTTATTGATGAGCTACTGTTATCAGGCCACCGCCTGCCCGCCAAGGACTTTAAGCATGCCGCGATTGACTCGTGCCGTTGCTTTGATCGCAGTGCTGCTGCTGGCCCCGCCGGTGCTGGCCCAACGTCTGCGTCTGGTGGCGGATGGCTGGCCGCCGTTCACCGATGCCACTTTGATCAATGGCGGCTTGGCCACGGATATCGTCAGCACCGCCCTGGCCCGTGCGGGGTACGCCAGTGATTTTGAGCAGGTGCCCTGGGCCCGTGCGCTCAAGGGCGTGGGCGATGGGCGCTACGATGTGCTGATCAACGCTTGGTACGACGAGGCTCGCACGCAGTTTGGCCAGTTTTCTGCTGAGTACCTGCTTAACCGCGTGCGCTTTCTCAAGCGCAGCGACGATGACATCGTTTATCAGAGCCTGGCCCGACTGCACGACGAGACCATCGCCGTGGTGCGCGGTTACGCCTACTCGGCAGCGTTCGATCAAGACACCCAGCTACAGAAAGTACCCGTGCACAACTTCGCCATGGCGGTGCGCATGCTCGCCGCGCGGCGGGTGCGGTTGACGCTGGAAGACGAATACGTGGCGCGTTATTACCTGGCTCGGGAGTCGCCGCGGGTACGCAATGCGGTGGCGTTTGTGGGCAAGCCGTTGAGCGAGAACAGCCTGCATATTCTGGTCAGTTTGAAGAACCCCGAGCATGCGCAGATCGTTGCCAGCTTTGATCGGGAGATTGCCAGGATGAAGGCTGATGGCAGTTATGCGCGGTTGATGAAGGCGCATGGGATGTAGGGTGCTTGCGGGCCTCATCGCGGGCAAGCCCGGCTCCCACATTTTGCCCGCATTCTTATGTTGGAACTCGGTCAAATGTGGGAGCTGGCTTGCCTGCGATAGCGGTTTAAGCCGCACCGGTATCCTTGATCAGATGCGCCGCCAACGTACGCAACGGCCCCAACTGCCGGCAAATCAACGCCAACTGCGTCTGCACCAACCGCTGCGCTTCATCGATCTCATCCGGCATTTGTTCCAGCTCGGCTGCCAACCCTTCCTCGGCATCACTCTGGATCGAAATCGGCTGTTTATTGGCCAGGCCGGTGGCGATCTCATCGATGCTCGCCGCCAGGCTGTTGCCCGCGCCTTCGATCAAGTGCTCGCGTACGTCGGTCGGTAGCTGAGTATCGCGGTGTGCACCCAATCCGGATAAGTAGCTGAGCAAGGTGTGAGACAGCACCAGGAATCGGAAGCCCACGTCGGCTTCCTTACGGAAGTGCCCCGGCTCCATCAGCATATTCGCCAGGGTGGTGGACAACGCGGCATCGGCGTTGTGGGCATTGCGGCGGGCTAGGCGGGAAGGCAGATCGTCACTCTTGCCGGCGGCGTATTGCTGCATGATCTGGCGCAGGTAGATGCTGTTGCAGGTCAGGGTATTGGCCAGCACTTTGTTCAAGCGTCGGCCTTGCCAGTCCGGCAGGAACAGGAACACCGCCAGGCCCGCGATCAGGCTGCCGAGCAAGGTATCGAACAGGCGCGGCAGGAACAGCCCATAACCATCGCCCACCTGGTTGAAGCAGAACAGCACCATCAGGGTGATCGCCGCCGTTGCCAGGGTGTAGCGGGTGGTGCGGTTGATAAAGAACACCAGGCCTGCGGCGATAGCGAACATCGACTGCACCACCGGGTTGGGGAACAGATCGAACAGCGCCCACGCCACGGTGAGGCCGATGGCGGTGCCGATGATCCGCTGGCCGAGTTTGCGCCGGGTGGCGCCGTAGCTCGGTTGGCACACGAACAGAGTGGTGAGGATGATCCAGTAGCCCTGGGACGCGTGGATAGCGTGCAGGGTGGCGTAGCCGACGGTCAATGCCAGGGACAGGCGCAGGGCGTGGCGAAACAGTAGCGAGGTGGGCGTCAGTTGGGTGCGCAGACGTGTCCACATTTCCTTGAGGTTGCGTGGGGCGCGGTCCAGCAGGTTGCTGTCGGTGGCGTCGGCCAGGGCATCGGGGTTGCTGGCGTCGCCCAGCAGGCGGTCGAGGGTGGACAGGTTGGCCGCCAAGGCGCGCAATGAACGCAGCAGGCCACGCCAGGCCGGGTTGCTCTGGATGCGCAGGTGCTCCAGGGACGCGTTGAGGTCGCCCAGGGCTTGGGCAAAGCTGTCGTCATAGATGAACGGTTGGCGCAGTTGGATCGACTCGGCCAGGGTCTGGCAGGCCTTGCCTTGCTGGCGCAATAGGCGCTGGCAACGAAACAGCACATCGCTGTGGAAGAAGGCTTCGGTGAGGGCGTTGTAGGGGTAGTGGGAGGAACTGGCGCGCTCGTGGATGTCCTGGGCCAGGAAGTACAGTTTCAGGTAACGGCTGACCTTAGAGCCCGGTCGCCCATTGCCGACGCGGTGCAGGATGATTTCCTTGGCTGCATTCAGCGCTGCGACTACTCGGCCATTTTGCTGGGCCAATTCCAGGCGTCGCGCTTCCACATCCAACTGCCGGATTGGTTCGAACAACGATGACTTGAGCTTGAGGTAACGCCCCAGCTCGCGGAACAACCGCGCCAGGCTCTGCTGCACCGGCTGGTTGGAAAACAGCGCCTGCCACAGCACGGACAGCACGCCGTACCAGGCGGCACCGGCGACCAGCAGCAGCGGCTCATGCCAGAAATCCGTGACGGCGCCGCCGCGCTGGTCCACGCCGATCATGGTGTAGACCGACAGAATCAAGGTGGCCGAGGCAATCGCGCCATAGCGTTCACCCAGTGCGCCGAGCATGGTCAGGCCGAAACTGGCCAGGGCCAGGGCGATGGCAAATATCCAGGGGTAAGGGAACAGCAGCTCCACCGACAGCGCGGCAATGCTGAAACACACCAGTGTTACCGCCAGCGCGTTGAGGCGGCCTTGCCAGCTGTCATCGGTCTCGGCCAGGGCGCTGGCGATAATCCCCAGGAACAGCGGGATCAGCAGCGTCATTTCATCCTGGTACCAACACAATGCCATGCTGCCGGTGAGGGCGATGAACACCCGTACGCTGTAGCTGAATTTATCCAGCGCCCACAGGCGCCGCATGGACTGCTTGAACGAGGTCGATGACATGAAGTCTGGAGTCTTCCGGGACGTTGTCGCTAAATTGAGCTATCAAGGACGCCACGGCAAGCGTGGTGATCACATCCAGCCGCAAAATTCTCAGGATCACTGCAAAACCCCTGTGGGAGCTGGCTTGCCTGCGATAGCGGCGGTGAAACCAAAAACCCCCTCCCCGTCTCCTTTACACACCCTAGGCCGCCCACGAAATTCAGGGGTGTGGTGTCCGTGGGGGGCCGCTTACTTAAAAAAAAAAAAACACGGCATGTAACAGGAGTATGCGAATAGTGATACAAACAATAACCATGAGAATCAAGGAATACTACGCGCTGGTCGATAGTTGGGAGAGCTGATCACTGCA
>NZ_NKRF01000122.1:0-31754 GCF_003408955.1 Pseudomonas sp. GL93 | reverse complement strand
CCCTATAACAAATACAGCGCCGCTGACAGAAGACACTCCAGCGGCCAACGCGGACAGCGAGTTGGCCGCGCTGTTTGCGCAAACGGTGAAAAAGCACATATCCAGCAATCAAGACCCACGCAAGGCAATCGTTGAAAATATCCCTGCGACGTCAACCTACGGAAAATGGCGAACTCATCTTCACGACATTCTCCAAAGCCCCGAGATGAAGCGTTGGGCAGCCGAGAAAAATATTGTGCTGTCAAAGCGAACCATGATCGATGTAAGTAACGGCACCCTCATCGTCCCGGGAGCGTTCGGCTTTGGAACCGTCGATTTAAGCGACTTTGCTGGCCGCGAGGTGCTCATGAACGCCGCTAAAACGCTAGCCCCCTATGGCGGCTTTATTTCGGTCGCTACAGAGAGCACGGCGAGCGTGTCAGAAGTCGCCAGGTTTCACGGTAAACCTATACCTATCAATGATTCCCTACCCCTGGCTGAGCAAACAGCGAGCATCACGGCGTACGCCGAAGGATTATTGCAGACATCCTTCACGTACGCAGAGGCGCTTAGTCCCTTCAAAGAGGACTTGAACCTTCAAAAATCGCAACTGGGTGACTTGAACAATCGAAGCGCCTTGAGTGCACAACTCGTTGGGCGTCTGGTTGCAAAGCTTGAAACAGCGTCCAATAGCGCTAATGCCTTCAGCTCTGACGAACAACGCTCCGCCCCTTTCACTGACGCCCAACTAGAGGTTTTCAAAGAGATCGTATTCCCCGTAGATCCCGAGTCATCCTATGCTCGGGAACACAACCTGAGCCCCAAAGACACCGTCAGCCTGCACCAGTACATGGTTGATGAGGGTATAACGATTCCGACGAACTATGATGAATTGATGAGGGTGGCAAAAGCCTTGCGTCGAGCGCCGCCGGTCAAGCCAGCCCTGGGTGATCTGGGCGGAGCGCTTTCATCGCCTACGCTGTTGAACGTTGAGGATCAGCGCAAGCTTCACGCCATAATTCGTCATGTATTGAAAGACGAATTAGACGACAACTTGTTGGCGCATTGGACCCGTAACTTGACCAACGTCAATGACGATCCTCACAGCGTGCTCGCCGATATTCTCCAGACAACTCGGGCACGATGGCTGGGACTCTCAGCCGAGGCCAAGCTGGGTGAACTGGCCTCGCCTACATCGCTGCAAGAGTGGATGCTTGCGGCGCTTTCGCTCTCACTGGAACAGGACCTGCACAGGTTTTCGCCCACCTCGGCGAGAACCACAGCCGCTGGATTCAACTTCGCCGATGCAGAGCTATCGGGCAAGAGCGCGTCCTTTATAAGAAACGCGATGGCTGACCACTTGATCAAGATGAAAAAAGCCACGCCTCGGACCGCGGCACTCGCCGTGGCTGTGCTGTTATCTCGAAAGGCGCCACACCTCTTGGTCAAAGATATACCTGAGCAAGTGACGTTCGGCTCCCACACATGGGTGCGTTTCACTACGGCAGTGGCGCGACTTGAAGCCCAGGCGCCCGGTTCAACCAGCAAGATGACGTTTGCTCAGGTCATGAGCCAGGCTGACGAGATACCGCTCACTCAAGAAGAACGGCTCGTTGAGCACCGCGCCCAAAACGAGGCGCTGAAAGACTGGGGCGTCGCTCAGGGCATCATCGGCGCGAAGCACGACGATGCCTATACAGATGAGCAGATGGGGGAAGTACGCAACGCCTATAAAGAGCAAGTGACTGAGTTGAGCGCAGCCTCCACAGCCTTTGCAACCGAGATGCCAGAATTTCACAAGAAAGTCCTGGAAAAGCTGCAGTCGCTTTTGCCGCACTTATCCCTGGCAGATCTTCAAGAAAAATGCATAACACGCGACAGTGCCGGGTATGACTTTCCTGGGCCTTACTCGATATTGGATTTATTCCTTACTAACCGGCTCGGGCCTAGGGATTCACAATGGCGGTCAAGCAATAGCAAAATAAGCCTGCCTGCTATTCGTGCCGGATTGAGCACGGAACGCTCGTTATTAGCAGATCTAAAGGTTGAATTTGAACGCGAATTTTCCGCCTACGTTGATAGCTATGAGGCGGCCATCACTGCGCAAACCAAGCACTTGATCGCCTCGTTGCCCATCGCTGACCGTAAGATGATTGAGTACGGGCAACTTACCGTTGCTCAACAATTTACCGTTCATCTCCCCCATACGACAGGGGTATTAACAAGCGTACCCAGGAATGAGTCGAAGATTTTTTTACGCAGCACCCTCGACGGAATAACACAGACTTATGAAATAGACTGGCAAAAAAATACCATCCTAAAACGGGATGATATGAATGATTTTAAAATCGGTCCTGTGCCCAGCAAGAGGGCCCCTATACCCAAAGGAATGAAACCTGGAGATTCCTTTGAACTCCTGGCGCCAGTGAGCCCTCCTGATGGGCATACAGAAAAATTACTCGACCAGACAAACGCCGCGCACCCTCCAAAAAGTTACTTTAGCGAGAGGACACGGTACATCGCGGGTGCCAAGTTGAAACTTGTCGACGCTCAGTCATATAAAAAGATGGCTCAAGGCATGACAACGTTCGAGACCGAAGAGTCTATCAACAAGAAAGTAGGCGAATTCTTCCTTAATCTTGTTCCACTTTACTCTGCCATCAATAATTTTTCGAAAGGTAATATCGGCGCCGGCATCGCTGACCTGGCGCTTGATGCCCTGGGTTTTTTTGTCGCCCTCGGCGCTGCCGCAAAAGGCGCCAAAGCACTGAAGATAGGAGCTTCCGCGTTTCGGCACGTCACGCGTGGGGCAAAAATCCTGTCGAGTGCCGTCGTCAGCTCGCTCAACCCACTGGACGGTGCAGGCGCGTTGCTGAAGACCCTGGGAACGGGCGGAAAACAACTTGCATCACTCGGCGCCAGAAAATTCGTCGAATGGGCTATGTCCGGGGCTGACAAATACGATGTGATAAAAAAGATCTTCAGCAACTTCGACGCCGGCGCGATAGGCACCGCCAAGATTAATGGAGAAATTGCAGAAGTCGCAGCGGTAACATGGAACGGCCGTTGGTATGCCTTGGACCCTATCACCCTTAAACCTCATGGCCTGCCGCTAAAGGACTTCCTGCCCTCTCCCCGAATAGAAGTGGATGATTTCAGAAAATGGGCGACTGCCACTTCGGCTCCCGATGTGCGCACCATTAGCGATGATATCGTCAATACATGGCGTAAAACTGTTAATGATCACCGTGGAAAGGCGGATTTTGACAATGGTTATCGTATTGGAGACGCGAGCAGTGTTCCGGGCTTGTCCAAAGTTAATAAGCCGGCGGACCTCATGGCCCTCGTCAGTAACGGTAACCTCACTGCTGAGCAAGTGGGTATCATTGTCAGAAAGTACGATGACTATGCCTACGAGTTTGGTCGACGCGGCGCTGCGCGGTTCACGGACAATATAGAGCCGCGCTTCGGCACGGTGTTTCCTATTCCGCAAGCGTCTTATATTGGAATGACATCCCAACTGTCTGAAGGGCAATGCGCTGCCATCTCGCGCATCATGGCGACCGCAATGGAGCAAGGGAAGGACCTCACATTCATTAAAAATCTGTATACCGCTGCGGCTTTCCCCTCGGACCCCGCGTGCAGACGCTTCATCGAAAAGTTGAATAAGCTTCAGCAAGGAACTCAAACCAAAACCGCCTTCTATGCCGGAAAAACCTCGGAGCTACTGTCCGTAAAGGACATGGTAAAAAAGCTGGACGGTCTTACGCCCCCCAAATCCATCATGATTGACGCGCCGGGCCATGCAATGGCCGCCGGTGTTAAAATCGAAGATGGCAAAAAAGTCTTTTGGTTTAACGACCCTAATTATGGTCTGGCAAAATTCGAGAGCTCAGACTTGATGCACGCGGGCCTGGACAAGCACTTTCGCGACAAAAAACTTGACGTATCCTATAAAACTCACGGTACTGATCGAAACACGTTAGAGTTCAATGTGTTTGAACACGACGACGAGTGGCGAAAAAAAAATAGCATATTCGATTCCGAGTTCGTCGAGCTGTATGACACCCCCTTGATCCCCTCAGGCCAGCCACGTGCCCTTTCCAGCCGAGAGCTGCAATTGAATTGGGAGAAACTGCACGCAAACCCAGACAATCAAGGGCTGATCTGTTACGAGGCATCCATGCGCGTGGGGGAAGCTGAAAAAACCCTGTCGCCTGAAGTATACAATGCCGTCAAAGCTGCCACAGGCCGCGGCGGTGGCACCAACTACACGGCCCGTTATCTCGAACTCATGGGCATCAAGCCCGACGGCATAAAAAAAACCTTCAACCCCGCCGAGATTACCGAGTCCGGCTTTCTCAATTTCAAGTATGCCAATGAAGGGGGGGACTTTGCCCACACTGTCTATATACAAAAAACCAACAACAATGAGTTGATCCTTTTCAATACCAATAGCCCGGACCTGGACTTGGCAATGCTCAAAAGTGGCCATCCTCTTAAGCAAAGCGGCGGGATGACGGTCTACACAATCAGCGGTGGCGACCACAAAGGTCTTCAAGATTTTATCGATGGACTCGGCGGAAAAGTCGGTTGGGAGTATGCGTACACGCCAGCCAGCCAGCTAAACGCAAATGTTCAGAAGGCAAAACGCTAAGTCTCTGAAGTACGCGGCGCCCTGATTGGGCGCCGCACTCCTTATGCGAGCAGACGCTGGATATGCTCTTGCAGCGTATCCAGATCAAACGGCTTGGCCAAAATCGGCGCATTGCGCGTGATCGGGCTGTGGCAGTCCAGAATCTCCTGCGGGTAACCGCTGATAAAGATCACTTTCAGCTCCGGACGCAATTTGATTGCAGGCTCGGCAATCTGCACGCCGGAGATCCCACCCGGCAGGCGGTAATCGGTGACCATCAGGTCCAGGTGCGGTTTGGTCGCAAGGATTTCGAAGGCCTGCTCCCCGTCGACCGCCTTCAAAACCCGGTAACCCAAGCCCGCCAGGTACTCACCCAGCACAAACATAATGGATTCGTCATCCTCGACGATCAGTACGACATCTTGTGCATCTTCACTCATGGGAAGCCTTTGTCCGGTCAATTGCTGCAGTTACGACCATGGGGTCACGCAGAGGTTGCGTTGAAGTGACGATTGATTTCACTCGGCCGCCTCTAGGGGCAGGCACACGCGAAACAGGGCGCCCTCGCCTATTTGGCTCTCGACCTCAATGGTGCCGCCATGGGCTGCCACGATCTGCTCGGAAATAAACAAGCCCAGGCCCAGGCCGGCTGCGGAATGGTTGGCAGATACCCGCTCGAACTGCTGGAAAATACGCTTCTGGTTCTCCTCGCTGATACCAATGCCGTGGTCGCGCACTTCTACCCGCGCTTCGCCATGCTCGGCATACACCCGCACCTGCACCGGACTCTTGGCCCCGTAGCGCAGTGCGTTGGTCAGCAGGTTGGTGATCACCTGTTCAATACGGAATTCATCCCAACAGCCTTCCACCGGGCTTTCGGCCTGCAACTGCATGGACGACTCGGCGGCTGCCACTTGCGGCGCGAAGTTATCGACCAGGTTGCGTACCAGTTGTGCCAGGTCGATGCGCGCCGGGCGAATCGACAGCTTGCCCGTGCGGATACGCGACACGTCGAGCATGTCTTCGATCAAGCGAATCAGGCTCTGGATCTGCCGCTCATCGCGGTCAACCATGGCGTGCATCTTGTCCAGAGTAAACGCCGCGGCGTTGTCCCGGGCCAGGTGCATCTTACGCAGTTGGGTCTCCAGGATCAGCCCGTTGAGGGGCGTACGCACTTCGTGGGCGACAATCGACATGAAGTCGTCACGCATGCGCACCGCCTGTTCCAGCTCGGCCTGGGTGGCCTGCAGGCGCGTGAGCAACAGTTCCTGCTCGCGGCGGCTGCGCTCCAGTTCCTCGACTTGCAGCTTCATCGCCTTGCTTTGGCGATACAGGTCGACGAACACGTTGACCTTGCTCTTGACCGCATGGATATCCAGCGGCTTGTGCAGGAAGTCCACCGCGCCGCTTTCATAGCCCTTGAAGGCGTAGTTGAGTTCGCGGCCAGCGGCGCTGACAAACACGATGGGGATGTTCTTGGTCTTTTCGGTGCCGCGCATCAGTTCGGCCAGTTCGAAACCGTTCATGCCAGGCATCTGCACGTCGAGGATCGCCATGGCGAATTCATGTTCCAGCAACAGGGACAACGCCTCGTCGGCACTCAGTGCCTTGAAGACCTGGCGATCCTCACGCTTGATCAGCGCCTCGAGGGCCAGCAGGTTTTCCGGCAGATCGTCGACGATCAGCAGTTTGGCCTGGACAGTACTTAACATGGGAAAGGTTCCAGGGAAGCCAGCAATGAGCCGATTCGGCTCAAGGAAAGAATATGGTCAGGTGTGTGCAAGGCCAGGGCCGCCAGGGGCATGACGGCAATGCGTGCCTCTTGTGGGTCCTGCACGATGGTAGTGCCACCCGATTGCTTGACGTGGGCCAGCCCGCTTGCGCCGTCCTGGTTGGCGCCGGTCAACAAAATGGCGAGCAGGCGGCGCCCATACACATCGGCCGCCGAGGAAAACAGGTAATCGATGGCCGGCCGGGAATGGTGAACTCGGTCTTCCTGGCTCAGGGACAGGCTGCGGTCCTGCTCTACCGACAGATGATAACCGGGCCCGGCAAAATACAAGGTGCCCGCCTCCAGCGCTTCTTTGTCCCGAGCTTCCTTGACCGGGATGTTCAGGCGCCGCGCAAAGACATCCGCCAGTTGGCTGCGGCGCTCGTCTGGCAGGTGCAGCACGGCGATGATCGGCAGGCCGAAGCTGCTCGGCAGTTGGCCAAAAATACTCAGCAACGCCTCGACGCCGCCGGCGGAAGCGCCGACGACGATGGCTTCGATCCCACGAATCGGGGTGTCTGGCACGTCGGTCATGATTTTCGGTAGATCCGTTCCTGCTTGACCAAGGGCTCGAATTGCTTGCTATAGGCGGAAAAATCCAGGGTTTCCTTGCTGCCCAGCACCAAAAAGCCGCGATGACACAGCGACTCATGAAACAAGCCAAACGCTCGATCTTGCAATTTCTTATTGAAATAAATCAATACGTTACGGCATGAGATTAATTGAGTTTCTGAGAACACGCTATCGGTCGCCAGGCTGTGATCGGCAAAGGTCACGTTCTCGCGCAATGTCTTGTCGAAGATCGCGTAATCGTAAGCCGCTGTGTAGTAGTCGGCAAATGAACGTTGCCCGCCGGCCTGCTGATAATTGGCGGTGTAGGCGCGCACGTTCTCCAGCGAGAAGATGCCTTGCTTGGCTTTTTCCAGCGACGCCGGGTTGATGTCTGTGGCGTAGATGATGGTGCGTTCCAGCAGGCCCTCTTCACGTAACAAGATGGCCATCGAATACACCTCCTCCCCTGTGCTGCAACCGGCGATCCAGATCTTGATCGACGGGTAGGTCTTGAGCAACGGCACGACTTCCTGGCGAATCGCCAGGAAGTGCGACGGGTCGCGAAACATCTCGCTCACCGGGATGGTCAAGAATTGCAGCAACTGCATAAAGGCCGACGGGTCGTGCAATACGCGCTCTTGCAGTGCAGAAATGGTCGCGCAGTCGAACTGACGCAAGGCATGGGCCACACGGCGTTTGACCGACGCACCCGAGTAGTCGCGAAAGTCATAGCTGTACTTGAGGTAAATCGCCTCGATCAACAGGCGCAGCTCAATATCGCTGCTCTTATCCAAGAAACACTGCTCCACTTAAATGCGTTCCATCTTCGGTAGCCATACGCGAATCAGTGAGAACAGGCGGTCCAGGTCAATCGGCTTGGCCAGGTAATCGTTTGAGCCTGCTGCCAGGCAACGTTCCTGATCGTCCTTCATGGCCTTGGCCGTCACGGCAATGATTGGCAGTTTTTTCCAGCGTGGGTCCTGGCGGATCAAGGCGGTGGCCTCGTAACCGTCCATCTCCGGCATCATCACGTCCATCAGCACCAGGTCGATATCTTCGACTTCATTGAGTTTATCGATAGCTTCTTGGCCGTTACGCCCGATCACCACCACAGCACCTTTGTGCTCCAGGGCGCTGGTCAGGGCGAAGATATTGCGTACATCGTCATCCACCAACAGGATTTTGCGGCCTTCGAAGACCTTGTCGCGGCTGCGGGCGGTCTTGAGCATCTTCTGGCGGTCATGGGACAACTGCGATTCGACTTTGTGCAGAAACAACGTGACTTCGTCCAACAAGCGCTCCGGGGAGCGCGCGCCCTTGATGATGATCGAACGCGAATACTTGCGCAGCTCCGCTTCTTCATCACGGGTCAGGTTGCGTCCGGTGTAGACGATCACCGGTGGGAACGAACAGATATCCTCGGTGGCCATGCGTTTGAGCAGCTCGTTGCCGAGCATGTCCGGCAGCTTGAGGTCGATGATCATGCAGTCGTAGATGGTGGTGCGCAACAGGTCGAGGGCCTCCTGGGCGAAGCCTACGGCAGTGATCTCGATGTCATCGTCGCCGATCAGGCGGGCAATGCTGTCGCGCTGCAGGTCATCGTCTTCCACCAGCAGGATGCGTTTGACCTTCTGCGTCAACTTGGCTTCCAGGCGCGCGAACACGTCCTTGAGTTCTTCGCGGGTGGTGGGCTTGACCGCATAACCGATGGCACCCATGTGCATGGCGGCTTCGACGCGGTCTTCCACAGAAATCACGTGCACCGGGATGTGGCGCGTGTTGGCGTGTTCCTTGAGGCGCTGCAGCACAGTCAGCCCGGAATGGTCTGGCAGGCGCATGTCCAGCAGGATCGCGTCCGGAATGTATTGCTCGGCGAGGCTGTAGCCCTCGTCGGCACCGTGGGCGACCAGGCAGTGGTAACCCAGCTCGTGGGCGAGGTCGAACAGGATTCGCGCAAAATTCGGTTCGTCTTCCACTACCAGGATGCAACGGGTGCTGAACGGCGCTTTTTCGCGGTCATCGGCAAAGCGTGGGATCAGCTTGGCGTCGGCTACCGGCAGCGGCGAAACCTTGACCGGCGCAGGCGTTGGTGCGACCACCACTTGACGCGGTGGCTCGATCGTCGCCGCGTCCTCGTCGCGCTCGACATACTGTTCAGGCAATACGAGCGTGAAAATGCTGCCCTTGCCCGGTTCGCTGGTCACACTGATATAGCCACCCAGCAAGGTGGCCAGGTCACGGGAAATCGACAAGCCCAAACCAGTACCGCCATAACGGCGATTGGTGGTGCCGTCGGCCTGACGGAAGGCTTCGAAGATGCTTTCCTGTTGATCCGGGGCGATACCAATGCCGGAGTCGCGCACAGTAAAGGCAATGCCCTCCCCCGGCGCACGGGACACCGACAGGCTGACCTCGCCCTGCTCGGTGAACTTGATGGCGTTGGACAACAGATTCTTGAGGATCTGCTCCAGGCGCTGGCGATCCGTAAACAGCAGGGTTGGCGAGCCTTGCTGCACGTCCACCTGGAAGGCCAGCTTGCGGTCCATTGCCAGCGGCTCGAACATGCCGCGCAGGCCGTCCACCAGGCGCTCGACGCTGGCATTTTCCGGGCGCACTTCCAGCTTGCCGGCCTCGACCTTGGAAATATCCAGGATGTCGTTGATCAGGTTGAGCAAGTCATTGCCGGCCGAATAGATCGACTCGGCAAACTTGACCTGCTCGGCACTGAGGTTTTCCTGAGGGTTATCAGCCAGCAGCTTGGCCAGGATCAGCGAACTGTTGAGCGGCGTGCGCAGCTCATGGGACATGTTGGCCAGGAATTCGGATTTGTATTTGCTGGAACGCTGCAGCTCATCGGCGCGGTCTTCCAGCTCAAGCTGGGCCTGGTTCAGCTCGATGTTCTTGCGGTCCATGGCGTCGCGCTGTTCGGCCAGGGTCTGGGTCTGTTCGGCCAGTTGCTCGTTAGTCTGCTCCAGCTCAGCCTGTTGGGTTTCCAGGTGGGCCTGGGACTCCTTGAGGATGCGCGACTGTTCTTCCAACTCTTCGTTGGCGGTCTTGAGTTCTTCCTGCTGCACTTGCAGCTCTTCGTTGAGCTGCTGGGTTTCGGCCAGCACTTCCTGCAAGCGCTGGCGATAGCGTGCGGCTTCGATGGAGGTGCCGATATTGCCGGCAATCAGCTCCAGCAATTCGATATCGCGCTCATCCAGGGGGCGCAGGAAGCCCAGCTCAACTACGCCGTTGACGCGGTCATCATCGCTGGTCGGCATCACCAGAATGCTGCGAGTGGCCCCTTCGCCAAGACCGGAACTGACCTTGAAGTAGTCCACCGGCACATCATCCAGGCGAATCAGGCGATCGAGCTGAGCGGCCTGCCCGACGATGCCTTCGTCGCTGTAGATCGACTGTTCCTGTTGTTCCTGCTCGCGGGAGAAGCCATAAGTAGCCACGCGCTTGAGGCCGCCGTGCTCTTCGCGCACGTACAGCGCCGCGACGGCCGAGCCCATGTACTGAGCGAAGAACTGCAAGATATTGCGCCCCAGCATATTCAGAGTCAGTTGGCCCAGGACTTGTTCGGCCAGCTCGGTCTGCCCATTGCGCAGCCAGGCGGTTTGCTCCAGGCGCCGTGCAATCTTCTTTTGCGACGCGAGGTTTGCGCTATAACTTTCTGAAAGTGCTATTAAATTCCTCCTGCCGATATAGGCAAGAAAACCACTCAGCCCCAGCACGAACACCAAATACAGGGTGACGCTGATGACGGTGGTGCGCGTGACCTCGTTGTTACGGGTGATCCGGAATTGCTGCTCCATCGCCACCGCGTCTTCATATTCCTTGCGAATTTCATCGGTGAGCCGCTTGCCCCGGCCCGCCTTGACCGCACCACGGTAATCACCGCTGTTGCGCTGCAGCTCAATCATCGACTGCGCGTAGTTGTTCCATTCGGTTTGCAAGGATTCCAAGCGTTTGAGCCGGTCAACCTGCTGCGGATTATCGGCTACCAGGTCTTGCAGATTGCGCAGGTCGGCAATGATCCTCGGCTTGGCCACTTCATAAGGGTCAAGGAAATGCTCGTCGCCGGTGATCAGGAAGCCGCGCATACCTGTTTCCAGGTCAACCGTCAGTTTGGACGTCTCATTGAGGTTGTTAATGACGCGGTCGGTGTGCTCCACCCACTGGATCACCGAGAGCAAATAGGTAATCAGGCAGACGAAAAACACCGCGCTGAGCACGCCCACGCCCAAGGGCAGGGCCACGTTCCGGCTCAGCAGGGTACGAAAGCTTTTTTCATCGACGGACGACGCGGGTGTCATGGGCATTGCCTTGGCCAAGTGCGGAAAAACCGGGAGTTTGCCCCAAAGTTGCGCTTGAACGCTATTTTTCTAAGGCTGAAATACACAAGAACCATCACCCACGATAAAAAAGTTCGCCATGACATCCCCCCATTTACATTCAGTTATTGACGTTATTTCTCACATAGCAGAGAAGGAGGTATCGGAACCTGCGCCTTCCACCTGTCCACTCAGGAAGGCGTCTCGGGACAAGGAGGCTCCAGTAGGAGGGCGCATTTCCTATTCAGTAAGGTTTATCTATCATGATGAATATCCAACGACGTGCTTTGTCCACTGTATCAACCGCCATTCCATTCCCTGAAGAAACGCAAGCCGCCGCCCCGCCTCCAACTCAATCGACCCTCTCGCCCGCCCCTGTGCGCAGCAGCCTGATACCTCCCCGAAGAACCGGTCTGGCCGCCCAACTGGCAGACAAAGAAAATTTGAAATCACTGGGCCAAAAACTCCAGCAAATGGCAGCGAAACTGGGTACAGACGCGACGCCCTCAGCCGTACTGGCCGTGCTGGGTAGCACGCCGCTGGATATTCACCCTGGATCTTCCTACGCTGAAGAAGCGGGTGGCAGTGTGACCCTGGAAACCTTCATCAAGAAGTTCCTGGAGTTGCCTTTACCCAGCAGTCATTTTCACCTCGTGGGCCTTGCATCCACGGTGACCAGCCGCTCTTTGGACAACCCGTTGGGCAACCTGAGTGGCGCGCTGTCCTGGCCGGTGCCCTTGAACGGGGATGAGCAACGACGCTTGCGTAATATCACCATGAATCAAGAACACGCGTTGGGTGATAAGCCATTGGTGATGCAAACCAAAGGCGGTGTGTTGGAGTTCCTGCGCTACCAGCAACCCATTACGACGGGACCACAGGATGACCCGGCTAAAATACTGCAGGCGCTGATCAGTACCCCGCAGGCACAGTTGATGGGCAAGAACCTGCAGGAGCAGATGCAAGGGCTTGCCAGCGCCAGCAGCGTGACCGATTACTTGCTGGCGGGAATCACATTGCAGTTGGCCGCGGAGTCGATTACCGACCCTCATCGCAATAAAATTGCCGGTTTCGATCTGGCCAGCAAGGAGAACTGGGGCAAACCTGCGTCCACAATCATAGATAGCCTGAATAATTGGCTGATCGATAAAGGCAGAACGTCCCCGGAAATGGCTAAGGTGGGTAGCTACCTGCTGCTGGCCGGCCGTGCTCCGGAGTACCTGATTAAGGACATCCCCGCCACTGTGAAACTCGGCGGTTCGCTTTGGACCCAACTGACCATCGCCGCCGCTAAAATCGAAGCCCAGACGCCTGGCCGCGTCCCCGGCATGAGCTATGCCGAAGTGCTGATTGCAGCAGAGTCCTTGCCAGCCGACACCTACGCCGTTCAAACGGCCCAACGTGATGCCTTGATACTTTGGGGGATGACGCGAAACCTGCTGTCCCCCCATGACAGCGAACCGACATCTTCACAAATCGAACAGGTCAGAGAGGCTTACAACGACCATCTGAAAACGCTTATGAATATCTCGTCTTCCATGCAAGTACCTATCCCTACTCGCACAGAGATGGGGCTTAACTGCCTGAAAGCCGAGTTTCCCGACGTTGATCCGGCGGTTTTCGAAGCCCGTGTATTGGCCAAGCGCTACACCGGCAATGGCCGTGCTCCCAGCGGTGACCCGAGAATGCGCTCCATGCTCGATATTCTGTTGGAGGGGGAGCCTTTAGGCGAGCGATACGCATGGATAACCAACGACAAACGTATTCCCATCACTGCGTTCAATCGCTTTGCCCGCACCGAAAAGTGTAATGTCACCCCGGCGTTCATGGACCAATATGAAAAGGCTATAACGGCACAAAAGGAAGGCCACCATGGGATGGTCAAACATCTGATTGGCGAGTTGCCACTGGAAGATCGCAAAAACCTTGAACTCGGGAAATTGGAATATTTCTACAACGATGAATACCGCAAAACAAAGAAAGGCCGTTTAGAGTTGGTCAAACGTGATCGTACCTTATATGTAAAAACCACCCGAGAGGGCGTGGAAAACCTTTACCACATCAACACCAGCGCCGGCAGTGTCGAGAATAAAACCGAGCTGATTTCAAACTTCCCCGGCATGCGCTCCCTTGAAAAAGGCAATGGGGCTGCAGAACAACTCTTCGCTATATCGAGGTCTTATCACCCTTTCACTGACTCTCCCGCCCCCAACTCAGCAGAAAAACCTGGCAGTGATGCAATTCCCAATAGCTTCGACTCCAGCCGAACTAATGCGATTGCCAGTTTCTACCTGGAAAAAATGGACCTCGACCGTAAGGAATTACTCGATTACGCTAAAAGCGTTACGTCCTTCGAACAGGACCGGATGGGCGATAGTCAGGTGGGTGAGTTCCTGCTCAATCTGATCCCCTTTCGTTCTGCCGTTAACAACATTCGGCAAGGCAATTATGGCGAGGCGGTGTCTGACCTGGCCTTCGATATCTTCGGATTCCTCACCTTTGGCGCGGGTAAAGCGGCGCAAGCAGGCAACACCGCGCTCAGGGGCGCGCGGACCTTGAGCGCTGCCGCCAGGGCTGCCAAGGCAGCAAAGTTCGTCGGTGCAATGGCAATCGACTCACTCAACGTACTCGGCGGATTGGTCAGTGGGATAAAGGGGGTTGGCACCCTGCTCCACAAGGTTGCTACCCGGGGGGGCGAGTGCGTGAACATGCTCAAAGGCGCAACAGGCACTTATGACGTGCTTAAAGCCGCCAGTAAACAGCAGGGCATCGTCGCAACCGGCACTTACAAGGTTAGCGAGACGACGATAGAAGGCGGGGCGGTGTTTCGAGAGGGCAAGTGGTACGCCTATGACCCGATCGAGCAGAAACCTTACGGGGCTGCGCTTGTTGGTTTCACGCCTGCAACGGTTGCAGCCAATGGGCAGATAAACAGCAACTTTATTGACTGGCTAGCCAGGTATGCTGCACCCAATCCAACTACCAGCCGCGAGATGTTCAGAGACGCATTGGAGACCGCTCAGAAAAATGACGGTGTTGCTTACAAGCGGGGCTTTGACTCGGGACGGGTCGAGGATGTCCCAGGCTATCACCCGACGATGAAGCAATCGGAGGTAAGGAGTCTGGCGGTCTCGAAGGTCAATAATCCTGAAGCGGTAGGTACATTGGCCAAGGAAATACAAAAGCGTATGGCGCACAATAGTCTTGCACACTACAACGCTTTCCAGAATGAGGTGGTTGCCCAGGGTGGTAAAGCCTATGCGATGCCACAAAATCTCTATCTCAGCCAAACGGACCTGGCTTCAAATGGAGAGTGTGCAGCCATCGTGAATACCATGGCGCTGGCTATTCTGCGCGGTCGCAGGGATGAGTTCATCGGTAACTTCATGAAGGCCGTCGGGAATGCTGACAATACCAACGTCAAGGCCTTTCGCAGGGAGCTGAACCAAATGCATCAGGTTCTCAGTGGTCAGTATCACGGCACACAGCCCTTCAGCCAATTACCGTACACAGGCATCATCAACGAACTGAGTAAGGCAACACCTCCGACACTCTTGAGTATCAGCACCAAAGATCACGGGCTGCTGGCAGGGGTGACCTTGAACTCAAACAACCAGAAGGAATGGTTTTTCTTCAACCCCAACTTCGGGTTGGCAACATTCCCGGATGAAGCCTCAATGCGCAAAGGGCTGGAAGTCTCTTTGAACAGCGGGTGGAGCGCAGGCACGCTTAATCCTGTCGACGTTGTCAGCGGCGTACCCGAATTCAACGTCAGCTATTTCAACGAGCAGAGCTTTATCAACACCGTGCCATACAACAACCCGTACGCTCTGATCAACGCAAATATTTAAGCTTCGTTTGAATCACCTGCGTCAATGGCAGTGGCGGATATTGCCATTGACGTTCTACCTTTTTTTCGTCGCTGCCGTTGCCAGCTTGACTCCATTGCGCCAAGTACCTGATGCACCGCACTCAACGCGACATTTTCCACTATTCCCTTCACAATGCCCTCTCCCAACGGAACTTGCCGAGATCGACGCGACTCATTAGAGAATGGTCTTTCAAACGTTGAAGAGACACCCTTCATTTTTTCAGGAATATCCCTTATGCCCGCCGCCTCCACCATCCTTGTAGTCGAAGACGACGCCATCGTGCGCATGCTGATCGTCGATGTCCTCGAAGAGTTGGAGTTCACGGTGCTCGAAGCCGCGGATGCTGGGGAAGCACTGGCGAAGGTGCAAGATACCAACCAGGTCATCGACCTGATGATGACCGACGTTGGCCTGCCCGACATGGACGGCAAGCAATTGGCAACCAAAGTCCGCGAACTGCGCGCCACCCTGCCGATTCTGTTTGCCAGCGGCTATGCCGAAAATATCGATGTGCCCGCCGGCATGCAGGTGATTGGCAAGCCGTTCTCGATTGATCAATTGCGTGACAAAGTCAAATCCATGCTCTAACGCCCCTTCCCTACCGTCCTTTGCAGAGATTAACGTGACGTCCGGCCAATAAAACAGGAAACTCAGCGCCTTCACGCCACGCTCTCAGATAGCACTCAGGAAGGACGCAACAACATGATTGGAAAACCGACGCGCCTGCTGTTGGCGAGCCTCTCGATACTCATGAGCTCCGGCGCCTGGGCTGACTTCACCGCAAGCCCCAGCGAAGCCCGGGCCATCGCCAAGGAAGCCTACCTGTACGGCTTCCCGGTGGTGCAGATGTACAAGACGCTCTACACCCAGGCCGTTGACAAAGGCGGCGCCCACTTCAAGGCGCCGTTCAACCGTATCGACAACAGCGCCCAGGTGCTCACCCCCAAGGACAACGCAGTTACCACCCCGAACGTCGACACGCCCTACTCGTTCGTGTGGATGGACCTGCGCAAAGAACCTCTGGTGTTGACCCTGCCCAAGATTGAAGACAACCGCTATTACTCGGTGCAGTTGATCGACCTCTATACGCAGAATTTCGCCTACCTGGGCACCCGCAGCACCGGCAATAACGGTGGCCACTACATGATCGCCGGGCCTGACTGGAAAGGTCAGCAGCCGGTGGACATCGACCGTGTGGTCTACAGCGAAAGCAACATCGCCTACGCGCTTTATCGCACGCAGCTGTTTGATGACAAGGACCTGGGCAAGGTCAAGCAGATCCAGAGCGGCTACAAAGTGCAGCCGCTGAGCAGCTATGTGAAGCAACCTGCCCCGACCAAGGTACCGAAGGTCCAGTGGCCCAAGCCGATGGCAACCATGACCGAAGGCCCGCAACTGTTTCGTTACCTGAATTTCATGCTGGCCTTCGCCGCGCCCCAGGACAGCGAAAAAGACCTGCTGGCGCGCTTTGCCAGAATCGGTATTGCCCCAGGCGCACCGTTCAAGGTCAACCAGTTGACTGCCGAGCAGCGCAAGGCCCTGGAAGACGGCATCGCCGATGGTCGTGCTGAATTCGCGGCGTTCAAGAAGGCCAAGGTGGATACCCACCAAGTAACCGGCGCAGACCTGTACGGCAGCCGCGATCACCTGCAAAACAACTACCTGTACCGCTACGCCGGTGCCGAGTTGGGGATGTTCGGCAACTCCAGTGATGAAGCCGTGCACTTGAGCTACGTCATCGACAGCGAGGGCAAGCCGGCCAATGGGGCGCGCCACAGCTACACCGTGCATTTTGCCAAGGACCAACTGCCGCCGGCCGATGGGTTCTGGTCGCTGACAATGTACGACGCCAAGACCAAATTACTGGTGCCCAACCACAAGAAGCGCTACCTGATCAACTCGCAGATGTTGCCCAGCCTCAAGCTCGACGCGGAGGGTGGCTTGACCCTGGCATTGCAACACCACGAGCCACCCAAGGCTGAGCAGAGCAACTGGTTGCCTGCCCCGCCCGGCCCGTTCTATGCGGTCCTGCGCATTTACCTGCCCAAGCCTGAAGTCGCTAGCGGCCAGTGGAAGCTACCCGCGTTGACGCCGCTTAAATAATCTTTGCGAATAAAAAAGCGCGGCGGGTGATTACCCGCCGCGCTTTTTTTGACTCAGTGTTTTTTCAGTTTCACGTAGGACTGGTGCAGGTCCGACGCCCAACCGTCGATGACGTTTTTCACATCGTCGGCTTTCATTACTTGGGAGTCATTAGCCAGCGGCTTGCCGGTGCCTTTTCGCACCACTTGGGCCAGCACTTTATGAGTGGCGCCGTCGAGAAACTGCGCCTCCGTACCCAGGGTGGTTTCCTGGTCGCGAATGCCGGTGCCCGTACTCACTGCCGCGGCCACCAGGGCGACGGGAATAAACTCATAAGGCTTGAGGCTCTCGGTCTTGCTGCTCACGGCGGTAATCGCCGCCCTTACCACGATCACTCCAGGGCCAGGGGCATTGGCCACGGGCAATGACTGAGCCAGCTCGCGCTTGAGCGCCTGGTTGTAATAGTCATTGATGCCCCGCAACGTGCTCTCGGGAATCCGGGAAGTGGCCTGGGGCTTGGGGTAAAACTGGGTGGGCTCGATGTACACCGCCGTGTAACGGCTCAGGTCCAGCTGTGGATCAACCCAGCGCATCACCTCGGCCCCCGAGGGTGACTTGGCTTCCTTGAGCTGACTGTAGTTGGAAAGAAACCCTGAATACTCATTCGGTTGCACCACCTTGCTCGCGCAACCGGCCAAACCCAGCGAGGCGACGCACAGTGTGCCGATCATTAGCCTTAGCTTCATTAGTGAACTCCCTGGCGACCATCATCGTAAGAACGAGTGGTAGGTATAGCCAATATCGGGGCATTGCACCTCATTTAACGATTCAACGGTGGGAGCGTCACCTCGGTCCTGGGCGTGTCGAACGAAGGATGCTCTGATAGAAGGCGCTGCCACTGCATTCGAAACCAGGGCGTGAATGGCGCTCGGGGCTCTGCAAGCTGGGCCGTTATTTCGGCGCGGGTCTGCCACTTGATGTCGCTGACTTCCTCTGGGACGGGCAAGACCTCAGCATCAGATTGAGCAACCAGCACATGACAGAGCTCATGCTCGGCACCGATCGAGCCAAACAAAGCATGGTACTCAAAGTGATAGAGCACACGGCACGAAGCCCAAATGCCTAGCTCTTCGCGCAGACGACGAGAGGCGGCATCCAGAATAGTCTCGCCAGGTGCAGGATGACTGCAGCAAGCATTCGACCAGAAACCTGGCCAAAGCATTTTATCCGCTGCCCGACGCTGAAGCAGATGACGCCCGCGGCTGTCAATCAAGTGCACTGAGAAAGCGCGATGAAGCTGCCCGGCTCCCAGGTGAGCATCGCGTTTATCACACACTCCAATCTGTACATCCTGTGCATCGACTAACACTACCTCGTGGATCATGCTGTATCTCCTTCTGTGCAATGAGGCGCGCGCCACACAGTATCAAGCTAAAGAATTTGTCCCCAGGCGCTGACGAAGGTCAAGGCGGCGTCGGTGAATGCTGGATCGGCACGCAGCATGGCCATGGCATCCAGATCGGCCTGGGTGAGTAACCCAAGTTCCAGCAATGCAGGCCCTGCCTGAGCGGTGGTTGCTGCCCAGAAGGCATCCGCCGGGCTGTTGTCGCCGATTCGGCCTTCGAGGGTGCTATGCCCGACGTTGGCAAGCCCCCGGTCACGTAGCCGATCAGGCAGCCCATCGGCCCAGAACATGTCAGACCCGATGGACTGCTCCAACAGTGTGATTCCGGCCTGGGCGACTTTGCGCAACAACGGGTTCGTCGTTCTGAGGCTCGGTTGCAGGCTCACATCTTCGATCACCAACCAGCCACCGGGTCGTAACCAAGTGGCGGCTCGCGTCACTATCTCCTCGCGGTCAGTGAGGTGACACAGCAGCGCCCGGGCGTGCACCACGTCGAACGATGCGGCAGGAAAATCATCGGTCGGGACATTGTGGGTCATGACCTTGATGCCGGGGATATCGACCAGGAAGCGGGTATCGATATCCGTGGCGGTAACCGTTGCGTCGGGATATCGCTGGCTCAACCAGCCGGCGAGCGATCCGGCACCGGCGCCCAGATCAAGAATGGCGGGGGCGTCCGGCAGATCCAATCGGTCAAAAACCCTATGGCTTAACGGGTCAAAGGCGCGCTCCAAGGTTTGCAATCTCGCCAATTGGCCCGCGTGTTGGTCGGCGAGATAGCTACGGGTGTAGCCGGGTTGCTCGGTGGAAACAGGTGTGGTCAAAGCACGACCTCCAATTGATCAGGGCAGCGATTGAGAAACCCGCGCTCTTGGGGTTTGAACCCCGGAGCCCAGCGTAGGTTGGGAAAGGTCTGCAGCAGCATGCGCGCGCCGATCGTGATCTCCATGCGGGCGAGCATGGAGCCCAGGCAGAAGTGGCGCCCCGCTCCGAAGGCGAAATGGCTGGTCGCCTGTTCGGTGCGCAACATATTGAAGGTGTCCGGGTCGGTGAATTGGGCCGGATCGCGGTTGGCCGAACCGATCAGGCAGGCCAGGGTTGCGCCACCAGGAATCGCTCCCGACGGCAGTTGCAGCGGTTCAGTCGCCTCCCGCAGCACGAGTTGCAAAGGCGGGTTGCGTCGCAGGGTTTCGGTGAGGGCATTGTCCATCAGTGCTGGATCAGCGATCACCGCCTCTTTCACGCCGGGTTCGCTCAACAGGTTGACAATCAGATTCGCCAGGGCGCCGTGACTGGTCTCGCTGCCTGCTGTCATCAGGATCGCGCAATAGGACCGCACAAAGGACTCGGACAACGGCTGGCCGTCAATGCGTGCCGCCAGGAGCTGTGAAATCAAGTCGTCTTTGGGCTCTACACGCCGAGCGTCGATATAGGGCTGGATAAAGTCGTAAAAACTGTCTCGGTTGGATAACCCACCGGTCAACAGCGCTGGGTCCTGACGATAGTTGCCCATGTACGCGAAGCCAATGGCGCACCAACGCTTGAGCCGCTCCACCTCCTCTCGGGTGTGTGCCGGGAGGCCCAACGCGTGCGCCATCACTCGTACCGGCAACGCGGCGGTGAAATCGGCAATCAGGTCCACCTGAGGGCGGCCCTGCATACGCGCCAGCAAGTCTGTGGTGACTGCGGTGATAGACGCTTCAAGTGCTACCAGCGCCTTGCTGCGGAACGAAGGGGTGAGCAATGCACGGTGCTGGGCGTGTTCGCAGCCGTCCATGGTCACAATGGTGTGCCCCAGCAGCGGCCCAATCTGCCAGGTATAGTTGCGATTGCTTGCCCCCGGGTGGGTCAACGCGGCTTTGACATCCACATGCCGACTGACCAGCCATACATCGGTGGGCTCGTCGTACGCGATCGGCAGTGTGGTGCGTAAACGCTCATACAAGGGGTACGGGTCGATTTCGAACTGGCGGGACTTGAGGGTCGGCGCAGTCATCGCCAGATCCACTTGCCGGCTGTGCTGTAACGTGGAGCCAGCGGCCTGTAGGTGATAGCGCGAAACGCTGCGATGCCAGTCCCCCGCCGCCCGGACAACCTGACGCAACCGGTCCGGATCGGTCGCAGCGCACGGCGGGTAATGGGCATGCTCGGCAGCGGCTGCCGTGAATTGCGCAACTGCCGTGTTGACCATCTGATGGGCTGCTTCTATCGCGCCAGGCCAGTCCAGGCCAGTGGTGTGCGCGAGTATCGACACCAGACTGAAGCGCTCGCCACACACCACATCTTTGGCAACCGAGTGGATATCGTTCGTCCACGCAATGATATCGGCAGCGTGCGTACGCAACCTGCTCCACGTTTCCACCTGCGCAGGATGCTCGTACGGGTCCAGGGCTTCGGCACCATCGATAAGATCAAAAAAGAACAGGGCGCCGAAGGAATCCCGGCGCAACGGCAAATACTCAGCCAGGGCGAGTGCCGTCTCGGTTTCTCGCATGCGTACCTGCGTCGCCTGCGCGCGCAGATGCTGGAGCAAGTGCCCCACCAGCCTCTGCCGCCAAGGCCCGCTGCCCCAACGCTGAATCTCGGGCCACAAGTCATCGACCAGAACAGCCAGCATCGGGTCCTCGAACCCGCTGCGTTCACCTGACGAGGCAGCAACGCCGCTGTCGGTCAACGCCTGCACGGCGGCGATGAAGTGCTCCAACGCGCCGTTTTCCGCCCAGGGTCCGTCATCAATACGGTCATCCAGCGTAAGCGCCCAGAGGTACCAGCACACCAGGGTCTGCGCTCGGTGCGTGGGCGCCCGCCCGCACAATGCCATTCCCAGGTCGAGCAGTGTCGTGGTGGTCAACCGATGCGCGCCACGCCTGCCGATCAAACCGTATCGCTGCGCCCAAGCAAGCGCATGCGCACGCAGCCGTTCAGTGTCGGCACGCGGCGGTGCAACGGCGAAAGGTAGCTGGATATCGGGAATAGTGAGCGGCTCCGGCGAAGAATGACTGTTGTGGCGGGTGCCGGTATCGCCTTCACAGTGTTGCGGTGCCATGAGAAGCTCCTCTGGAATCAAACTTTCAGTGGGGCTGACCTTATTTGAAATCAAAAACTCAGGATGTGAGGGGTATCCGAAGGTCACCCGGCAATGGCGGTCTTTCGACGTAGGAGAAAACGGAGCGTGCTGAGCACCGAACAATGATCGATCGCCCACGTTGCTTAAACTGCTCCGGTGAATGGGTCGGCAACTGCGTATGACTCATCAGCCTCGATTGGGTAAGGTGAAGGCACATCCCTTTTCAGGAGCACCCTATGCGCACCATCGGCCTTATCGGCGGCATGAGCTGGGAGTCCAGCGCCGAGTATTACCGCCTTATCAACCAGTCTGTGCGCGACCAGCTCGGCCCGCTGCGGTCGGCGCAAGTGTTGATGTACAGCGTGGATTTCGGCCCGGTGGAACAGGCTCAACATGCCGGGCGTTGGGACGATGCCGCGCTGATCCTGGAAGATGCCGCACGGCGCTTGCAGGCCGGGGGCGCTGATTGTGTGGTGCTGTGTACCAACACCATGCATTTAGTGGCGCCGCGCATTGAGGCGGCGGTGTCGATCCCCTTCCTGCATATTGCCGACGCCACGGCGGCTGCGGCCCTGGCGGCCGGGACCTTGACGGTGGGCTTGCTGGGTACAGCGTTCACCATGGAGCAGGATTTCCTCAAATCGCGCCTCGCCGCCCAGGGGCTCACCGTGCTGGTGCCAGACGCGGATGAACGCAAGGCGGTGCACCGAATCATCTATGAGGAGTTGTGCGTAGGCGTCATCAGTGATGCCTCGCGCCAGGTATACCAGCGGGCGATCCAGGCACTCGCTGCACAAGGCGCCCAGGCAATCATCCTCGGCTGCACGGAAATCTGCCTGCTGATCCAGCCCGAACACAGCGCCCTGCCGCTGCTGGACACCACCGCGCTGCATGCGCAGGCCGCAGTGGGGTTTGCCTTACAAGGCATCTGTACCGGGCGCTGATTCTGTGAGCAATGCATGACCCGTGTGGGAGCTGGCTTGCCTGCGAAAGCGGTGGTTCAGTCAAAGACTCAGTAACTGACACACCGCCTTCATCGACGTTATGTAGTCCCTATACTTACAGGATCAAGCCGAGGTGCGCAGGCGCGCCATGCTCAGGGTGTCGACAAACACACCATCACGCAGGGCGTAATCGCGCAACCGCCCTTCCACTTCGAAGCCGAACTTGCGGTACAGGTTGTGCGCAGGCTCGTTGTCCGCGTAAACCGTCAGCTCCACACGGTGCAGGTTCATCCAGTTGTCAGCCACCTCCAGCGCAGCCGCCAACAGCCGCGAACCTACCCCTTTGCCCTGCGAGGCGGGCGCCACGCCCATACCCAACGAGCCAACGTGGCTTTGGCGTACGCGCAGGTATTGCTCAAGCCCCAGTTGGCCAATCACCTCACCGCCCTGCAACGCCACCAGTTGCAGGCGCCGCTCGTTATCCATCACCAGGCGCTTGCGCCACATCTCAACCGACTGAAAAGGCATTTGTAGCACCTGACGGCAAACAGCCGGTTCGTTGTAGAGCGCGGCGACGCCCTCCAGGTGGGCCTCGGTAAAACGCTGGATCACGATAGCCGGTTCAGGTGGGTGCATTGCATTTCATCCTATGAAAGAAACGGGGTCGGCCAGTGTAGAGGCTAAGTCGCCCGCCTGACGAGCCCGGAGTTTTCCCACCGGCCAACCAGCACCATCCTGCATCTGAACGATGGCGATCACTGCGCGCAGCACCGATACTCAGCCCAGGCCCTGCCCCGTCGCCCCGACGTTTTGGCCTTCACCCTGTGACGAGAACAACAAAAAAAGTCCCACAGAGGAACCCCCATGAACCGCCTTGATCCCGTGAGCCTGCTACAGGCCTTCAGCACATTGACCCTGGACCTGCAACGCCTGGCCCAACACCAGGATATCGAACACTTTCAGCACCATGCCCTGGCGCGCCTCAGCCAATTGCTGGCCTTCGACAGCGCCTGGTGGGGGCGCTCGGCGGTCATCAACGGTTTGCCGCAAGAGCACAACAGCTACCTCTACCAGTTGCCCCCCGACTACCTGGCGGACTGGCAGTCAATCCGCCATCTGGACGTGACCGTTGCGCGGGTGCATGCCTCGCCCGGCGAAGCGGTGATCATCGATATGCGCGACCTCGCCAGCGGCAGCGCCTTGAACTGGTTAGCGCAACGCCACGGCCTGGGTGAATTGCTGTGTGTGATCCATATCGACCCGCAAACCCACCTCAGCCACCACCTGACGCTCTACCGCCAGCCCACTGCGCCCAAGTTCAACGCGCAGGAGCGCCAGTTGCTCAATAACCTGATGCTGCACCTGGTGGCGGCGGTCTCGGCAAACCAGATACGCACCTTGGTAGCCATGCGCGAAACCCTGACCAGCCCGCGCAATCTGGCCCTGGCGGTGTGCGACCCACGGGGGGTGTTGCAATGCGCCGAGCGCGGTTTTGTCGACTTGCTGCTCAGCGAATGGCCGCAATGGTGCGGCCCCACCCTGCCGGGGCCCCTGGATGAGCGCGGGCATGACGGCAAGCACATCCATATCCAGGCGTCCCCGGTGGGCGACCAATTGCTGCTGGCCGCGCGCCTCAACCGCGCCCTGCCCCAGCTCAGCCCACGGGAAAACGACGTGGCCCAAGGCTTTGGCGAGGGCAAGACCTACAAGGAAGTGGCCCGCGACCTTGGCCTCTCGCCCAATACCGTACGTCATCATATTCGCGCCATTTACACCAAGCTCGGCGTCAAGGACAAGGCGCGCATAGCGCACCTGGTGCACGCCCCGCCCGACTGCCCCGGCCCGCTTTTCCCACGGTTTTGCCACGGTCGTTTTTTTCGGTCACGGGCTGCTGTTGCCCATTTTCCGGCCTCCTCTGACACGAGACGCTTCGTCATGACTTCAACATGCCTACGTAACCTGACAGCGCTGTGCGCCACCCTGCTCAGCCTCGACAGCCAGGCTGCCGACCTCAACGCCCGCGACTTTTTCGCCGCTCCACCAGGCACCCGCCTGGGTGTGCTGTACCTGCCCGCCACCCGTGCCGGCGATTTCCATGGCCCCGCCGACAGCACCAGCAAGGCCGACCTCAGGGTCAACGCCGTGGCCTCCCGCCAGGTGTATTTCACCGACGCCTGCGGCACCCTGTGCACGCCATAATTCATCCTGCCCTTTGCCGACATCAGCGCACGCCTGCCCGGCGCCAACCAGCGCAGCCGCGAGCGCGGTCTGGGCGACCCACAGGTGGGCGGCACGCTGTTTTTCGTCAACAACCCAGTCTCGCGCACCTACAGCGGCCTGTTGAGCCTGATCACTGTGCCGGTGGGTGAGTACCACAGCCAAAACCCGGACGTCTCCCCCGGTGCCAATCGCTGGGGCGCCACCTTTGTCTACAACTACACCCACGGCATCGGCGAAAACTGGGTACTGGAAGCCAATCTGGAAGCCCAGCTCTATGGCCGCAATGACGATTACTTTGGCAGCGAACTCAAGCAAGCCGCGCTGTATCGCCTGCAGGCTTTTGCCTCGTATGACTTCAGCGCCGCCACTTACGGCGCGCTGCGCCTGATCCAGGCAGACGGTGGCGCCCTGCGCCTCAACAACCGTCGCCTCGACGATACCCACAAGCGCTACACCCAAGTCGGCTTCGAACTCGGGCATTGGCTCGACCGGCAGAACCAACTGATGGTCAGCCTTTCGCAAAGCGTTGCGGCTTCCAATGGCTATGCCGGCACCGAAGCGCTGTTGCGCCTGGTGCATGTGTTCTGACCCCTTTCCCTGGAGCTTGAAAATGCCCATTTCCAACCCTGCGATAACGGCACGGCTGGCGGCGATCGTGCTGTTTGCCGCCATCACTCCGACCCTCCTGATGACTGCGCCCGCCGTGGCCGCGCAGTTGGCCAGCCAGTGGCAACTAAGCCCGGCGCGTATTGGCGACTTGTTTTCCGTGGAACTGGGCGCCATGAGCCTGGCGACCCTGCCCGCCTGGTGGTGGCTCAAGCGGGTTGACTGGCGCACCGCCGCCCGGGTCGCCGCGCTGTTGTTCATTGCGGCCAACCTGCTGTCGATGCTCGCCGACACCTACGCCATGCTGCTGGTGTTGCGCGGTGCCAGCGCCCTGGCCGGCGGCTCGTTGATGATCCTTTGCCTGGCCAGTGCGGCCACTACCGCCAACCCCAGCCGGGTCTATGGTTTGTGGGTGATGGGGCAGTTGATCGTCGGTGCCCTCGGCCTGGTGGTGCTGCCTGGTTTGTTCGAGCGGTTTGGCTTGAATGCCTGCTACCTGATCCTGGCAGGGTTGATGGCTCTGCTGCTGCCATTGGCGCGGGCTTTTCCCGCCGGTAGCGCTGCCTTGCCCGCCAGCCGCGTCCCGGTCTTGCCCGGTTCACGCTGGAAAGCCGCCCTGGGGGTTGGCGCGGTCCTGGCCTTTTATATCAGCCTGGGAGGCGTATGGACCTTTATCGGTGCCTTGGGCGCCAGTGCCGGGATTTCGGCGCAGCACAGCGGCGAAATCCTCGCCATCGCCACCGTGATGGGCATTGCCGGGGCCGCGAGCGCTTCAATGATCGGGGCCCGCTTGCCGCGTGGAGTGCTCTTGTTGCTGGGCTACATCTTGATGGCGGCAGCGGTGCTCCTGTTGCTCGGCCAACCCGCATTGCTGCGATTTGCCTTGGCGGCGCTGCTGTTCAAATTCACCTGGACCTTCATTCTGCCGCTGATCCTGGCCTGCCTGGCCGACCTTGATCACAGCGGCAAGCTGATGAACGCCTCCAACCTGGTGATCGGCGGCGGCCTGGCCATCGGCCCAGCGCTCGCCGGCCGCCTGATCGAAGCCAGCGGCGGGTTCAGCCTGTTGCTGCTTGGTGCAGCCGCTATGACCTTGCTGTCCCTGGTGATGATCGTCGCCAGCCGTCCCCATTCCCCCACTGAACTGGAACCGGTATGAACCCAACCACCGCATTTTTTTTCGACGAAATGAGCCTGTGGCACAGCGCCGGCGCCCATGCGCTGACCCTGCCCGTGGGCGGCTGGGTGCAGCCGCCGGCCGGCAGCGGGCATGCCGAGTCACCCGAGACCAAGCGCCGCTTGAAAAGCCTGTTGGATGTCTCCGGACTGAGCGGCCAACTACAACTGCGTAGCGCGCCGCCAGCCAGTGAAGAGGATCTGCTACGGGTTCACAGCCGTGCTTACCTGCAGCGTTTCAAGGCCTTGAGCGATGCGGGTGGCGGTGAGCTTGGCCCCCAGGCACCGATTGGGCCGGGCAGCTTCGAAATTGCGCAACTGTCCGCCGGACTGACCCTGGCCGCCGTGGACATGGTGCTCAACGGCCAGGCGCACAATGCTTATTCCCTGTCGCGGCCACCGGGGCATCACTGCCTGGCAGACAGCGCCATGGGCTTTTGCTTTCTCGCCAACATTGCCATTGCCATCGAGGCCGCCAAGGCCCGCAACGGGCTGGGCAAAGTCGCGGTGATCGACTGGGATGTGCACCACGGCAACGGCACGCAGTCGATCTTCGAAGAAAGGGCCGATGTGTTGACCATTTCCCTGCACCAGGACGGCTGCTACCCGCCCGGTTACAGCGGTGAGCAGGATCGAGGCCGAGGGGCCGGCATGGGGGCCAACATCAATATCCCGTTGCCACCGGGCAGTGGTCACGCCACCTATCTACACGCCATGGAACGCATCGTGGTGCCCGCGCTGGAGCGATTCGAGCCGGAGTTGATCATCGTTGCTTGCGGTTATGACGCCAACGCCGTCGACCCGTTGGCGCGCATGCTGTTGCACAGTGAATCGTTCCGACTGCTGACCCGCGCCCTGCGCCTGGCCGCCGAACGCCTATGCCAAGGCCGTCTGGTGCTGGTGCACGAAGGCGGCTACAGCGAAGCCTATGTGCCGTTCTGCGGCTTGGCGACCCTGGAGGAATTGAGCGGCGTGCGCACAGCGGTGCAAGACCCGATGCTTGAGTTTGTGCAGTTGCAGCAACCGGGTGCTGCGCTACAGGGGTTTCAAGATCAGTGGGTGGAGCGGCTGGCGCGCGGGGTCAGCGAGTAGCTGCCAGGCGCCATACCCGCGCAATGTCCGAGGCCCGCTCACGCAACAGGCGCGGCGCCTCGTGACAGGCCTGTTCCAGTGACATGGGCCCCGACGGCAATGCAAATGCGGCATCTACACCCTGGGCGTACATCTGCTCATAGCCGTCGCCCAAGGTGCCCGCGATCACGACCACCGGCACGCCCTGTTGCTGGGCAATGCGCGCCACGCCAAACGGGGTTTTGCCACGCAGGGTCTGGGCGTCGAAGCGGCCTTCGCCGGTGATAACCAGATCGGCGCCACGCACCGCTTCATCGAGGCCAACCAGTTCAGCGACTACCTCAACCCCTGGACGAAACTGGGCCGCGAGGAACGCCTTGGCAGCAAACCCCAAGCCACCGGCGGCGCCGCTGCCGGGTTCGTCACGCACATCCTTGGGCAGTACCTGAGCACAATGATCGGCGAAGTGGCCAAGGGCAGCGTCCAGTTGTGCCACTTGCTCGGGGCTCGCGCCTTTTTGCGGGCCGAAAATCGACGACGCTCCATGAGGGCCGCACAGGGGATTGTTGACGTCGGCGGCGATTTCAAAACGCACCTGTGTCAGGCGCGGATCAAGTTGTTCGAGACTGATATGCGCCAGGCGTGCCAACGCCAACCCACCTGCCGGCAGTGGCTGACGTTCGCTATCCAATAGCTGTACGCCAAGGGCCTGCATCGCCCCCGCCCCGCCATCGTTGGTGGCACTGCCGCCAATCGCCAGGATGATGCGCTGCGCCCCGGCATCCAGCGCGGCGCGGATCAGCTCGCCGGTGCCAAAGGTGGTACTGGAACAGGCGTCGCGCTGCCCCGGCGCGACGAGTTGCAAACCACTGGCCTCGGCCATCTCGATCATCGCCGTATGGCTGTCGGCCAGCCAGCCCCAGCGTGCCTCGACGCTGTCGCCCAGCGGGCCACGGACTGTTTGCCGGCGCAATTGCCCCTTACACGCGGCGAGCACCGCATCCACCGTGCCTTCACCGCCATCGGCCATCGGGCACTGAAGCATGTGCGCATCCGGCCAGACCTGGGCCCACCCCTCGGCAATCGCCTGGGCGACGCCTGCGGCACTCAGGCTGTCTTTGAACGAGTCGGGGGCGATCACGATTTTCATGGGCTTTCTCCGGTTTTTATAACGCCCATGCTGCCAGTTGGCCGGGGCAATGACGCGGGGCCGATGCACAAGTGTGGGGCGGGTTTGTTGTTCATTCTTACAATGCACGTTGTAGGAGCGAGCTTGCTCGCGAAAAACCGGAGCGCGCCGCGGTGAATCAGGCAACCTGCGTGATCGTTGACGTTTTTCGCGAGCAAGCTCGCTCCTACAGGGGGTGGGGCAACAGTTGGACGCCCAGGTACAAGGCAAGCATCCCATCGAGCGTCAGCGGGTCCACGCCGCTGAGTTCGGCTATGCGCTCCATGCGGTAGCGCAGGCTGTTGCGGTGAATGCCCAAGGCGTCGGCACACGCCTGGCTTTGCCCATCGTGCTCGCACCAACTGCGCAACGTGGCGAGCAGTTGCCCGTTGCTGTCCTTGGCCAACACTTTGCGCAACGGGTTGAGCAGTTCGTCCAGGGCGTCGTCGTTGCGATGACGCCACAGCATCACCGGCAGGCGATAACGGTTGAGGGTCAACAGCCGTGATTGCGGCAGGATATCGCGGCCATAAGCAAGCAGATCCCCTACCCGGCGGTAACAGCGGCGCAGCCCCGCCAAGCCTTCCGCTTGCCCGCCGATGGCAACGCGCAGGATGTTCCAACCCAGGCCGTCGAGCTTTTCCAGCAAGCGGGGGTTATCGACCTGCACCGCAGCAGGTCGGCACCACAGCAAGGAAAACTGCGCGGAGCTGACGCACCAACTGTCCGGGTAGCGGCTGGCAAGCCAGGCGCTCAGGGCCTCCGCCGTTTGGCCCGGGCCCAGTTCAAACAGGTACGGCGTGCGCGCCAGCTGTGGCTTGAGCCCCAGTTGCTGGGCTTCGTCCACCAGGCGCGGGGCGTCGCCGCTGTCGGCCAACAGCAGGGCCAGCAGATCATCGCAACGTTGGCGCCGCCATTGTTGCTCGGCTTGCTGGTGGCGTTGGCTGACCAGCATTTCAGCGGTCATGCGCACCAGTTCGGCATAGGTTCGCAAGCCATCGGGTTCTCCGGTGATACCCAGCACGCCAATCAGGCGCTGATCATGCAGCAGCGGCAGGTTGATGCCGGGTTGCACACCCTTGAGATGCTTGGCGGTCTGCCCGTCGATTTCCACCACACGCCCATTGGCCAACACCAATTGCGCACCTTCATGCCGTGTGTTGATACGCTCCGGCTCGCCGCTGCCCAGGATCAAGCCCTGGCTGTCCATGACATTGACGTTATGGGGCAGGATTGCCATGGTGCGATCGACAATCTCCTGCGCCAGGGCATGATCCAGCTCGAACATGGGGCTAATTTCCTGAAAAAGGTTGTTCACCGGCACAGCGCAAAGATAGCTTGACTGTGCGCCAGCACAAAGACAGTTGCCCATCACGTCACCGAGACTGTCAGGGCGGTCAACGTTACCCTCGCACCGCGAAAAATCATAATAAAGAGAGAATCCCATGTCACAGAGCGCCACTGCCGCACTGGCCAGCGATGACGATAAAAACGCCATCTACAAGCGCATTACCCTGCGCCTGATCCCCTTCATCTTTATCTGCTATCTGTTCAATTACCTGGACCGGGTAAACGTTGGCTTTGCCAAGTTACAGATGCTCGATGCGTTGAAATTCAGTGAAACCGTGTACGGCCTGGGGGCCGGGATTTTCTTTATCGGCTACGTGCTGTGCGGCGTGCCGAGCAACCTGGCGTTGACCAAATTCGGCCCTCGGCGCTGGATTGCGTTGATGATGATCGTATGGGGCACGCTTTCAACGTGCTTGTTGTTTGTGACCACACCGACGCACTTTTATACCTTGCGCCTGTTTACCGGTGCCGCTGAGGCGGGCTTCTTTCCCGGTGTAGTGCTGTACCTCTCGCAGTGGTTTCCGACCTTTCGCCGGGGCCGGATCATGGCGCTGTTCATGTCGGCCATCCCGGTGTCCGGTTTGCTCGGCAGCCCGTTTTCCGGCTGGATTCTCAATCACTTCGCCGCCGGCCAAGGTGGCCTGGCAGGCTGGCAGTGGATGTTCCTGCTGCAAGGTATCCCCACCATAATTCTCGGCGCCCTCGCCTATTTCCTGCTCAGTGACAGCTTCGCCAACGCCAAGTGGCTCAAGCCCCATGAGCGTGCGGTGCTGGAAGCCGACCAGGCCACGGACTTGGCAAACAAGCCGAAAACCACCAGTGACTCCCTGGCCGAGGTGTTCAAGAACCCGGCGATCTGGGCGTTCGGCCTGATCTACTTCTGCATCCAGAGTGGCGTGTATGCGATCAACTTCTGGCTGCCGTCGATCATCAAGAATCTGGGTTTCAGCGATAACCTGGTGATTGGCTGGCTCAGCGCGATTCCGTATCTGTTGGCAGCGGTGTTCATGCTGCTGGTGGGCCGCTCCGCCGACTTGCGCAAGGAGCGCCGCTGGCACTTGGTGATCCCGATGTTGATGGGCGCCATAGGTCTGATCATTGCGGTGAACTTCGCCACCACTCCCGCCATCGCCATTCTCGGCCTGACCATCGCCACCATGGGCGCCCTGACCGGCCTGCCGATGTTCTGGCCGGTGCCCACCGCCATGCTCAGCGCGGGTGCGGCGGCGGGTGGCCTGGCGTTGATCAACTCCATGGGCCAGATGGCGGGCTTTCTCAGCCCGTATATCGTGGGTTTTGTGAAGGATGCCACCGGGTCCACGGATGTGGCGTTGTACCTGCTGGCGGCGGTGATTGTAGGCGGTAGTGTCCTGGCCCTGCGGATGACGCGCACGCTCAAGGCCTAACGTTTTCAAAGTGGGAGGGGGCCTGTTCCCTCTCACTTTGGCCAGGTATTTACAACAGGCCGCCACCGTCGATATCAACCACTGCCCCGGTCATAAAACCGTTTTCGATGGCCAGTAAATAACC
>NZ_NKRF01000093.1:0-36474 GCF_003408955.1 Pseudomonas sp. GL93 | reverse complement strand
GAAGGAAGAGTACCCAGGCACCACCAACCCGTTCCCGTGGATGAGCGAGATCATGGACTTGAAGAAAGAGAAAAACTTCTTCGAGACCCGTGTGATCGAATACCAGACCGGCGGCGCGCTGAGCTGGGATTGATCCGGACTAAGCACTAAAGGAAGCCCTGGCATGTTCAGGGCTTTTTTTCGTCGGTAAAAAAGGAATTTGCCATTTCTTGAAGTACATCACCTCAAGCACCTGGCCCGGAAGGGTTCGGATCGCACCCCCAATGCTGTAGCCTTGTGCCCCAATTGCCATCAGCGTTGTCACAGGTCAAGTGCTCGGGAAGCTCTTACCGAAGAGCTTTACGCCAAGATCGGAAGATTGGCACGGGAGCAGACTCCTGCTGTCACAGCTGATGCCCGCTTAAAAACTATTAGATAGGACCGAGGCCAACCCGTGAACCCAGACATGCTCGAAGCCGGCCCCGCAGACGCCAAAGTACTTTCCGTCTTTGACTTCGACGGCACCCTCACCCACCACGACAGTTTCGTGCCCTTCCTCAAGTTTGCCTTCGGCACCGGTGAGTTTTATGGCCGGATGGTCAAGCTGGCGGCGCCGGGGCTGCGGTTTTTGGTGCGGCAGATCAGCCGGGATGAGTTGAAGGCGCAGTTGATTCGCACCTTTATGACCGGGGTGGAGAAGGCTTGGGTTGAGCAGCAAGCGCAGGAATATTGCCAGGCGCGCTGGAGCAAGCTGATGCGCCCAAGCGGGTTGCAGTCGGTGGCGGATGAGGTGAAGTCCGGGGCGGTGGTGACGCTGTGTTCGGCGTCGCCGGCGTTGGTGTTGCAGCCGTTTGCCGATCGGCTTGGCATTCGTTTGATCGGCACTGAGCTTGAGGTGGTGGATGGGGTGCTGACCGGCAAACTCACCGGGAATAATTGCCGTTGTGAGAACAAGGTGCTGCGGCTTGAGGCGGTGTATGGGGACCTGGGGGAGTATCGGCTCAGGGCCTGGGGCGATACGCGTGGGGATCGGGAGTTGCTGGCGGCGGCGCAGGATGCGCATTTTCGGCACTTTCATGCGAAGAAGAAAAAGCGCGCTCGGTTGCAGCGGTGATGCGGGTGGGTGGGGTTGGCGGGTGAACCGAGGCGATCCCATCGCAGCCTCGCTGGGGCTCGACAGCTCCCACATTTGAGCTTTGTTGAGGCTTAGGCCTGCGTCTTCAGGTCTACACCCAGTGCTGTTGCGAAGGCTTTTACCATCGGGCTTCTCGGCGCGTTGTGGCGCAGGATCAGGTTGAAGGCGGTGCTCAGGTGAACCTGCTCTGGGCACAGTGCGCGCAGGCGCCCTTCCCTTACCAGTGGCGTGGCGTAGTGTTCTGGCAGAAAGCCCAGGAAGCGGCCGGTGAGTATCAGGATGGCAACGGCTTCCACTTGTGAAGCCGAGGCGGACTGGCTGTCGTGGTTGACGAAGTTGGCTTTGTCGCGATGGATCGCATACCGATGGTTCACCACCTCGTATTGGCGAAGGGTGTCGGGGGGGATGTCGCTTGCAGTGAACAGCGGATGCCCTACGGCGCAGTAGGCGTGGGCCTTTTCTTCGTAGAGCAGGAAGTAGTCGAATTCTTCACGGCGTTGGTACACCGGGACGAGCCCGGTGATTTGTGGCTACCTGCTGATCAATGCTGCGCCCACCAGCATGTTCTTTGCCTTGGCCGCACTCACGGCCATGGGCGGCACCCTGTGTTTCTTGAGCGGGCGACGCGTGGCAGGTTCTTGCTGATATTTACGCTAGATCCGGCTATTAATAGCCAAACCTCTGACGGACCCGAGCCCTATGAAATTCGACACGGCCTACAGCCTGAGTCTCGACGACAAGCTGTCGATCTATGACGTGCGAGACCTGAATTTCGACGAAACCACCGTCTTCGATTCCGACAAGGACAGCTTCCTGTGCCCCAACGACGCCTGCCGCGCGGCGTTCGATAGCACCAATGCGTTGAGCACTTTCAACGCCAAGAACGTCAACTACCAGCGCACGCCACACTTCAAGAACAAACCCGGCACGCGGCATATCGACGGCTGCCGCTATGCCGGCAGCCATAAACCTGCGACGGGTGAAAGTGACGACGAGCGTGAGGAAAATTTCCCATCGGAATTTGTGCTGACACGGCGACTGTACGAGCCTAAAACGCCGGTAATCGGCACCGATGAAAGCGTCCTGCAGGAACCGACGAAAGCGCCTGCGAACCGCGCTACGACATCCTCTGGCAGCAATGACACAACCCCGGACAAAACCAGCGTGTTCGCACACCCGGTGGAGTGCTACGTGTCCAACATCGATGACAAGGACAAGCTCAAGGCCATGCCTTTGAAGATCGGTGAGCACAGCGCGACCTACTGGGCATTCTTCAAGAAGATCGAATACCTGCAAGACAACCAGGGCTTGATTTACTGGGGCAAGATCAAGACCATCAAAGACTACACCAGCAGCTTTCGCATCGATTTCGAAAAGAAGGTGTGGCTCGACAAGAAGCCTTATTCGGTGAACGTCTACCTGAGCAAAAAGCTCATCGAAAACTACCGCAAGCGCACGGCATTCCTGGAGCAGATCAAGGCGGCGGCCAGCAGTGAACGGCCCCTGTATTGCTTTTTCTATGGGGTCACACCGCAGCTTGTGCAGGTACCCAGCCAGAAAAACCCCGAGCAGACGTTCGGGGTATTCAGCGCCAGGATCGAGAACCTGGATCACCTGATTATTCGCGAGGCGCCGGGGCTGGAATCATAAGGGGTTGCAACACCAGTGGATGAGCGGTAGAAACAACTGTACAAAAACACAGTATAGTTGCACCTCCCCTGTCGAACCTGGAGAAACCCCATGTCCTCTCTGGCAATGAGTTCTTTCGTAGAACAACAGATCGTCCTGCATCAATTCACCGCCAAACACTGCGCGCAGGCGCGCGTCATGCTGGGCTGGAGCCGCGAAGAGCTGGCTCGCCAGGCTAGCGTGGCAGTGCAGGCAATCGAGAAATTGGAAGGCCACGGCGACGTGGACGATGAAACCCGTTTGATCCTGGCGTTTCGCCTGGAGGCCGAAGGGCTGGTGTTTTTCCCGGGGTTCGCACCGGGGTGGGGGATGAGTGCGCGCCGGTTTGATACCGCAGCGGCGCAGCCTTCTGCGCAAGGCCTCATCTCTCGGTTGATGGGTTCCACCACCGCAACCATTGACTCACCTACGCCTCAAGCGAATGGTGCGTAGAGTCCAGGTGTATCACCGGGCACAACCTCTGCGCGGTAGTGGCCAGCAGAGGCTGATTCAAGCTCAAATGCCAATAGCCTCAACCGCGTCGTCTGTACTGGCAGGTGTCGGTGTTAAGGGTGCACCTGGGAGAAAAGCCGGTTTTTGAATGGCCTGCGAGGCTTGTTCATAACCATGGGCGACTGACAGCAAGGTGGCTTCACTGTTTCCGGAGCCATACACGTAAATTGCCGTGGGCATGCCCTCATCATCCATGCCAGACGGAACGGATATACCGGGGTACCCGGCGGCCGCACTGTAGAAATAATTGTGGGTCAGAAAGTTCGACACCATGGCGTCGAGCTTGTGCTCCTTCAGGGGGTCATCAATGGTCTTCTGAAATACAGGAAGGATGGCTTCCCACAGTGCCTCGCGCTTTTGCGGGGTGGTCTCCAGCTCATTGATCATTTCCAGCAGTTTCTGGTCAGGTTCATCAGGTTTCTGCGTGCGTTTGATAAAAGCAATCAGCTCAGAAAGTGACTTGACAGGCAAACCTTCCCGCCCAGCCAAATAGTCTTCCAGTTGTTGCTTGACCTCCGAGAACAGCGCCTCGTTATAACCCTCATAGGCTTCATCGGGGACACCGGCGTCCAAACGCTCCACAGGCACCAGAATCGCCCCTTGGGCCTTCATCACTTCGAGCGCCGCCTCATAGTGCTTGCGGTCTGCGCGCTTGGCCGGGTCTTTGGCCTCCTCTGCGGACAATTCAGGCAAAGGGGTGTAGCCAATTCGCTTACCCTTCAAGGCATCAGCGTGCAGGCCCTCGGTGTAGACGTTGGTCTCGGTCATTGCATTGAGCGCTTCTGCCGCGTCACAGATATTGCGGGTGAAGGTCCCCACCGCATCCATGCGGGTGCTGGTCATGACGCCTTCGGTACTGACCAGGCCCGTCGTTGTTTTCAGGCCAAACACACCGTTGTAGGCTGCGGGGCTGATGATCGATCCGTTGGTTTCCAACCCCAATGCCACGGGCACATGCCCCTGGGCGACCGCCACGGCCGAACCTGAACTGGAGCCTGCCACTGGCCCTCCGAGTCGATGTGGGTTCAACGTCTGGCCACCTCGGGAGCTCCAGCCATCCGCCGATTTGAGTGAGCGAAAGTTGGACAGCTCACTCATATTGGTTTTGCCTACAATTACCACGCCGGCTTTCAGCAAATTGTCGACGACCTTGGCATTCCGGGCGGCAGGCGCGCCCACCAACGCCTTGGAGCCTGCACTGGTCTGCATACGGTCATTGGTTTCAAAGACATCCTTCAACGCTATCGGCACGCCATGCAAATGCCCGCGCACACGGCCATTGGCACGTTCCTGATCGCGAGCCTTCGCCTCACTGAGGGCATCCGGATTGGTTTCCAAAAAAGCATTGCCGCCCTGGAGCCCACGATCAATATTGGCAATTTGCTTGAGCGAGTCCTTCAACAGTGACTCTGAAGTGACGCCGCCTCCTTGGGCCATCTCCACTGACATCTGGCAGGCACTCTTGAAACCTTGCACTGGGTTTGAAAGCTCCTGAAGCAGGCCTGTCGCCCATCCACCTGCCGAAACTGGTCCGATCATGAAGTGCCCCTCTGTTTGACTGAGTGTGAGCTATCGGTCGATAGCACCGCACCAGTCTAAGAGCCGACAACCCACCACTATTTCAGGCGAATCCTGCCGCCGCGTCCTACCCTTCCCAGCCAGGTGTAGGCACCAATACCTACGGCCGCAGCACGCGGTAAGCTCGTACCAGCGCCCCCAAGCGATCACCCGCCCAGCGCGCACCGTAAAACCAGACCTTGGAGCCGTCTTCCAGGGTTTCACACATACTGGGGTAGCCGCTTTTACAGGCGTGATGAAAGGCGGCTTCGGGATCCTCTGACACCAAGGCATCAAGGCGAAGACCTACCACCAGCTCGTCGATTTCATGACAAGCCTGCTGACAATCACCGCTGCGCTGCATATCCACTGCCACGCATTGCGCACCAGCCTGGCGCAGGGTGTCGAAGACTCGGTTCAAGGCCGCACTGCGTTCGACCCGTTCAACCTGCTTGCCCTGCACATAATGCTCGGCATAGCCGATACGATATCCCGTCAGCGCCAGCAAGGCGGTGAAGGTGGTGTTATTCAATACCAGCGGTACCTCCACCATCACCGGTTCGGTAGGGTCAACGCCGCTGATGGCGATCAGCGATAGCGCGGGATCGCGCACCGGCCGTATATGGGGAGCCAGGGCGTTATACCCAGGTATGGGCGTGGCGCCGGCACGTTGCTCGGTGCCAAAGACAATAGAAGGGGGAGCGGCACCGGGGGGTGAAGCGGGAACGTCGACGGCGTTCATTAGCGATGGCAGCGGTTGAGCTGACGCACACGGCAAACCCATCTTCCAAAGTTTCTTACAATGGCTGTCCATCGACACATCCTCCCGGAGATAAAATTCCCGGGGGATCATCGCACTCTCCTTTGACGTTTGTCGCAGGGCTGAAACCCGCTGAAAAGCTCTTTTCCAAACGGGCCTTTGGCTCAGCCTGCTGCGTGTTCGTTGACCGGTTGAGGTTCCACTTCCAGCCACCAGGCATGCCCGCGCTCAGGCTGGTTCAAGCGAAATGCCTGGCCCATTGCCGGAGTGGTGATCGAGACATTGCGCTCCCAGGCCAGGGCCATGATGCGGTCGAAGGGTTCGTGCCAGGCGTGGAAGGCCAGATCGAAGGTGCCGTTATGAATCGGCAGCAGCCAACGCCCTTTAAGGTCAATATGCGCCTGCAGTGTCTGCTCCGGCTGCATGTGCACATGGGGCCAATCGACATTGTAAGCGCCGGTTTCCATCAGGGTGAGGTCAAACGGCCCGTATTGCTCGCCGATACGTTTGAAACCGTCGAAATAGCCAGTGTCGCCACTAAAAAAGATACGCCGCGTGTCGTCGATCATCACCCAGGAGCACCACAGGGTCTGGTTGCCATCAAACAGGCCGCGCCCGGAAAAGTGTTGGGCCGGCGTGCAGACAAAACGAATGCCATCGACCTCGGTGCCCTGCCACCATTGCAACTGGCGAATTTTGCTGGCATCTACACCCCATTTGACCAGTGTGTCGCCCACGCCCAGGGGCGCCAGGAAGTAGCGGGTCTTTTCGGCCAATTGGACCACCGCTTTGCGGTCAAGATGGTCGTAATGATTGTGGGAAAGGATCACCGCTTCCAGCGCTGGCAGCTCATCAAGACTGATGGGCGGCTGATGAAAACGCTTGGGGCCGGCCCAACTGAATGGCGAGGCGCGTTCGGCAAACACCGGGTCGGTGACCCAGAATTTACCGCGCATTTTCAGCAGCACGGTTGAATGGCCGAGGCGATACACGCTGTGATCAGGGGCGGCCAATAACTGCTCGCGGGTCAGTGGCTGTACCGGAATCTGCCCCACCGGCCGTGTCGTGCGCGGCTTGTTGAACAGCATGTTCCAGAAAATACGCAGGGTCTTGCCCAAGCCACCGTGCTGCACCGGGGTGTCGTTGCTGAAGTGCCCCAGGCCCTGCTCGGCAGGCTTGGGCCCCGAGGGCGCAGGGTCGAGACGGGTTGAAATCGTAGCCATGACAAAGTGACTCCTGCGGTCCGCTCAAGTATTACACTGCACAGTGTAGTTTCTAGATTGCAACAAAATCCGGAGCAAGTAAACTGCCCGGTGTAATTTCATTGTTGAGTCGAATGCCTTCCATGACTGCCCCCAAACGCCTCACCGAGCGTAAACGCGAAGCCATCGTGGCTGCGGCGATTGCCGAATTTCGCGAGCACGGCTTCGAGGTCACCAGCATGGACAAAATCGCCGCCAGCGCTGGCGTTTCCAAGCGCACGGTGTACAACCACTTCCCCAGCAAGGAAGAACTGTTTGCCGAGATCCTCCACCAACTGTGGGCCAGCAGCGTTGCCCAACTGGACGTGATCTACACCAGCGACCGCCCACTGCGCGACCAACTGCGCACGTTGCTGGAAGCGAAAATGCAGATGATGTCGGATGCCAACTTCCTCGACCTGGCACGCGTGGCCATTGCTGCCACCATCCATTCGCCGGAGCGCGCGCAAGACATGGTCAACCGCCTCAGTGCGCGGGAAGAAGGCTTTACCCAATGGGTGCGCGCCGCCCAGGAAGACGGCCGCCTCACCTGCACCGATCCGGCGTTCGCCGCCCACCAGATCCAAAGCCTGCTCAAGGCCTTTGCATTCTGGCCGCAAATCACCCTCGGCCAGCCCACCCTCGACCCTGCCGCCCAGGCCCACGTCATCGACTCGGCCATCGACCTGTTCCTCGCCGGTTACGAAACCAGTACGCAACGCACGCCCCAGTAAGCCCTGTTGCAGGAGCGACATTTAAGGTCGTTTCTGGCGTTTTTACCCGCTGTTTTGCGCAAATGGCCTGGAAGGACACTGATTAATCCCACGGGAATAATCGACAATTCACCTTTCTTATCCGACCACCGGCTCTGCCCGCTGACGCGTGCTGTTGCACCCGCAAAAAAGTTGACCCAGGACACTATGGAAAATAGACGAGGCAAAGGGCTTTCATTTGCCAAGCGTATCTACACGCCAAGGATTATCGGCCTGGGTATCGGTAGCATCAGCGTGATCGGGGCCTTGTATCCCTTGTCGATGCCCGGTTGGGTCTGGGCGTTGCTACTGTTCAACGGCATTGCCTGGCCGCATGTGGCGTACCTGATTTCCACCCACTCGCCGTTTCCCTACCAGGCCGAACAACGCAACCTGCTGTATGACTCAGTGCTGGGCGGATTCTGGGCCGCGGCCACTCAGTTTTCGCCACTGACAGCGGTGACTATTCTGTCGATGATGGCCATGAACAACGTCGCAGCCGGTGGCAAACGCCTGTTCCTGCGCGGGTTGCTGGCGCAGGCCGGCGGTGTTGCGGTGGCCTGGGGCCTGTTCGGCGTCAAGTTCGACCCCAGCGTCAGCCTCACCGAGGTCTACACCTGCCTGCCGATGCTGACGCTCTACCCGATGGCCATCGGCATGGTCTGTTACCAGTTGGCGATCAAACTGTCGGAACACAAACGCGCCCTCAGCGCCCTGAGCCGCATCGACAGCCTCACCGGCCTGCTCAACCATGGTTCCTGGAAAGACCTGCTGAACCTCAAGTTTCACAAGTGCCAGCAGCAACACGGCCAAGCGACCATTGCCTTGATCGATATCGACCACTTCAAACACATCAATGACGTTTATGGCCACACTGTCGGTGACGCGGTTCTGCGTCAGTTGAGCCAAGCGCTGCGCGAACACTTGCGCGAAGAAGACCTCGCCGGCCGCTATGGCGGCGATGAGTTCTGTGTGATTCTTCCGAAAATGCCCCTGCAAGCCGCTGCGCAGGTAATGGAGCATCTACGCGAAACCTTCAGTCACTATCGGCATCCGCAGATCCCAGACCTGCGCGTCAGCCTGAGCATTGGCCTGGCGGATTTCCACCCGTCCTTCAAGGACGCGGTCATGTGGCTCGATGCCGCGGATCGCGCGTTGTACACCGCCAAAAACAGCGGCCGCAACCGCGTCAAGATCAGCGAATGCACGGTCGTTCATTCAGCCTGAGTTGTCTGATGACACCTCGTCCGAATCTTGCTCCGCCCACCTGCTGCAATAGCATAATGCCGCCATTGGTCGCCTGGCCAAAATAGTCCTGCCTGATGGGCGAACTTCCAGGCCGATTGATCACTCTGAGACCGTTGTTCTACCCCCTCTGTCAGCATCAGGAAGCTGGCAATGAGCAAGTCAACCGTAAGGCCAGGGGCCCTACGGGGTCAGGCGCAAATACATGGACCCCGCATACGCTTGCATGCCCGAGCCCTCCACCATGCTATTCAACGCTCACAAGAAAACCATCAGTACCCTGCAACACAGCCTTGCCCAACAGACCAGCCTGCTGGACGCCATCGAGCGCTCCATGGCCGTGATCGAATTCGACCTGCAAGGCACCGTGCTGCGCGCCAATGACAACTTCTTCAAGACCATGGGCTACCGCGCCGAACAGATTCTGGGCCAGCCCCATCGGATGTTCTGTACCCCGGCGTTCGCCCGCAGCGCGGACTACAACCAGTTGTGGACGCACCTGCGCAACGGCCAATTCCAGTCGGGCACCTTTGAGCGGGTAGGCGCCAACGGCGCCTCGGTGTGGCTGGAAGCCAGCTATAACCCGGTACGGGATGAAGCGGGGACCGTGATCAAAGTGGTGAAATACGCCATGGACGTCACCCCGCGCCTGCAAGCCGAAAGCGAAGCCAACGCCAAGCTTGCAGCCATCGACCGCGCCATGGCGATGATCGAGTTCAACCTCGACGGCACCATCATTACCGCCAACGGCAATTTCCTGCAGCGCATGGGCTACAGCCTGGCGCAGATTCAGGGCAAGCATCACCGCCTGTTTTGCACGCCAGAGCTGGCCAATAGTGCGGCCTACAGTGAGTTCTGGAAGCGCTTGAACCAGGGCGAGCTGTTCAATGGCCAGTTCGAGCGGGTGGATAAACACGGCCAGGTCGTGTGGCTGGAAGCCAACTACAACCCGGTGTACGACGCCAGCGGGCGCCTGTGCAAAGTGGTGAAGTTCGCCTCGGACGTCACCGCCCGCGTGCTCCAGCATGCCGCCGATGCGCAGAGCGCCGCACAGGCTTACCACCTGTCGTTAAACACCCAGGAGATGGCGGAAAAAGGCGCTGAGGTGATTCAGAAAACCGCCACCGGCATGCGCGACATTGCCGTGGATATCGACACTTCTTCGCAACTGATCGCCAAGCTGGGCGAACGCTCGCAACAGATCACCGCCATCGTCAATACCATTCGCGGCATTGCCGACCAGACCAACTTGCTGGCCCTCAACGCCGCCATCGAAGCCGCCCGCGCCGGCGAGCAGGGCCGTGGCTTTGCCGTGGTGGCCGATGAAGTGCGGCAACTGGCGGCGCGCACCAGCGGCTCCACCGCGGAAATCTCCGGCATGATCGCCATGATCCAGGACGAAACCCGCCAAGCCATCGACAGCATGGACGCCACCCGCGACCGCGCTGCCCAGGGTGTGGAACTGGCCAACCAGGCCGGCACGGTGATCCTGCAGATTCGCGAAGGCACCGGCGAGGCGGTACAAGCGGTCAGCGCATTTGCCAATGAGCGGGGCAATCGCTGACCATTGGCGCTGGCTGTTTGGAGGTTAACTTCGCAGCCAGCGCACATGCCGCCCCAACTCATCAAACAGCGTCACCACCGAGCGCAACGCCCGGCAATCAGGCCGCGTCAACAACCACAGCGCCGTATCGTGCCCTGCCAGCGCAGGGCCCAGCGGTTGCAGACCATCGCCCATCAGAAAATCCGGCAACGCCGCCACGCCCAACCCGGCGCGTACCAGTTCGGTCACCGACTGCATGCTGTTGCACCGATAACGGGGACGCACGCTCGGCAAATGCTCACGGCGCCAGGCGACGGTGGGGTGATCGGGTAAAAAGTCGTCCGGCGCGATCCAGGCCAGGTCGGCCCACTCATGGCCTGCGTGCTGACGAGCATAGTCGGCACTGGCACACACCTGATACGCCACCGCCCCCAGGCAACGTCCGACAAGATGCGCTGGCGGCGTCTTGGTCAGGCGCAAGGCGATATCCGCATCGCGGCGGCTGAGGTTAGCGAAGTCATTGGAGGTGCTCAGTTCCAGGGTCAGCGCCGGGTAGGCCGGCATGAACTGCGCGAGGGCCGACAACAGCAAACCTTGCAACACCGAGTCGGTGCAGGTCAGGCGCACGGTGCCGCTGATGACTTCACCGCCCTGCTCCACGCCAAGGCGCGCCGCCTCCAAGGCCTGTTCGGCACGCTCGGCTTGTTGTGCCAGGTTGCTCGTCAGGCTGGTGGGCAAATACCCGGCACGGCTTTTTTCAAACAGGGTCTGGCCCAGGGCCGCTTCCAGCCGCCGCACCGCACGGAACACCGTGGATACATCCACCCGCAGAAGCGCCGCCGCCCGCGCCAGGGTACCGCCGCGCACCAAGGCCAGGATCAATGACAGGTCGGCGTAGTCGATTTGATAGTGCGTAGCTGCATTGAACATATGGGCAAACGCCAATATTGATTGCGTGAGCGCCAATCTATAGTGGGTATCAACCCACCACAAGCCATGGGACGTACACGATGCCAACCCCCGCGCTGCACCTTGCCCTGATCGGTGACTACAACCCCGATGTGACAGCCCACCAGGCGATTCCCGTAGCCCTGCAACAGGCCGCCGACGCTCTGGGCCTGAGCGTTCAGGCGCAATGGTTCGACACCGACACCCCCACCTGCACCTCTGCCCTGCACGACTTTGACGGCTTCTGGTGCGTGCCCGGCAGCCCCTATCGCGATGTCGACGGCGCCCTGCGGGCGATACGTTTTGCCCGCGAACAAGGTCGCCCTTTCCTCGGTACCTGCGGCGGTTTTCAACATGCCGTGCTGGAATATGCCCGCCATGTGCTCGGCTGGGCCGATGCCCACCACGGCGAATTAATGCCGGATGCTGAACGCGCCGTCATCACGCCGCTGGACTGCTCCCTGGTGGAAGTGAGCGACACCGTGCGCCTGGCCCCGTACACGCGCATTGCCCAGGCCTACGGCAGCCTGGACATCCACGAGGGTTACCGTTGCCGCTACGGCATCAACCCCACCTTCGCCGACGCCCTGCTGGACGCCAACCTGATTCCCACCGGCCGCGATTCGGCGGGCGACCTGCGCGCGGTGGAATTGCTCGACCACCCGTTCTTCGTCGCCACCCTGTTCCAGCCCGAACGCGCCGCGCTCAAGGGCATCACGCCGCCGCTGGCGATTGCGCTGCTCAAGGCCTGCCAGGAGGTATCGGCATGATCGCCAAGACACCCGCCCCACCTTATTACGCGGTGATTTTCAGCTCACTGCGCACCGACGCTGACCTGGGTTATGGCGAGGCCGCCACACGCATGCTGGAACTGGCCAGGCAACAACCGGGGGTTCTTGGGGTGGAATCGGCGCGGGAGGATGGGCTGGGGATCACCGTGTCCTACTGGGCCAGCGAGGCGGCGATCCAGGCCTGGAAACAGCAGGCCGAGCATCGGCAGGTGCGCGAGCAAGGACGGGCCACCTGGTATGCGGCGTTTCACACGCGGGTATGCAAGGTAGAACGGGCCTACACCTTCCCCACTTGAGACACTGATCCCTTGTGGGAGCTGGCTTGCCTGCGATGCGGACACCTCGGTGATGCAGCTGCACCGCATCGATGCCATCGCAGGCAAGCCAGCTCCCACATTTGCTCGTCATCGTTAGCAAAATCGCGGACGCTCAGCTCACCAAACTGCGCAACGCGCTGATCTGCGGGATCTCTACCCGGCGCATATACACTCGCAGCGGCTCGGTGATGTTGATGCGGTCGTCGATATTCTGGTCGAGCAACAACTGCAGGCGCGCTCGGCATAGGGTCATGGTGTGGTCGGCGGCCGGCAGCCAGACGAACTCGGCCGTGGGGATGATGCCGTCGTCGGCCACGTCCATGCCGAATGAGTCTTCGCTGAAACGCACGATGTACTGGCCGGTCTTGCGGTTGAGGCCGACAAAACCCTGGAGTTGGTCGGCGGCCTGGCAGATAAGCTCGGAAGTGATGCGCATGGTAAACCTCACTGAAAAGTCCCACTGGGACTGGAAAGATGGTTTACACGCGTGGCAGAAAATACCACCCTCTGGCGGGGCGGCTACCTGTAAGAATACTGCAACGCCCTGCAAAAAAGTCGACAAAATTGGCCGGTGCGCACGTTAATGTCGGTTTGGTGATAGCGCCGTTCGCAATCAATTGTTAAAAAGGACACCTTCTCAAAGTTACCTCCACGAAAGGACTTCGCATATGCCTGTCACGTTTTCCAAAAGCGCCTTGCTGCTGGCGTTGATGCTCGGCCTTGGCCAGGCACAGGCTGCCGAGCCGGTCAGCCCGGCCGAATTGGCGACAAACGAAGGCATTCCCTACCCTGCCGTGATCGCTCACCGTGGCGCTTCCTACGACGCGCCGGAATCCACCGCCGCTGCCTACAAGGTTGCACGCGACCTGGGCGCCGACTACCTGGAACTGGACCTGCAACGTAGTAAGGACGGCGTGCTGTTCGCCCTGCACGACAACAACCTGCAGCGCACCACCGACGTCGCCACCAAGTTTCCCGAGCGCAAAGACGCACCCGCCAACGAGTTCACCTGGAAAGAGCTGCAAACCCTCGACGCCGGCAGCTGGTTCAACGCCGCCTACCCGGACCGCGCGCGCCCTGGTTTCGTTGGCCTGAAAATCCTGAGCCTGGACGACATCATCAAGATCGCCGAAGGCAACCCCTCGCACAAACCCGGCCTGTACATCGAGACCAAGGAGCCCAAGCAGTTCCCCGGTATCGAAGCCGACCTGAAAAACAAGCTGCTGGACAAGGGCTGGCTGAGCTCCGCCGGCTCTAAGCTGGGCAAGAGCAACACGGGTGTCGGCCAGGGCAAGGGCCGCGTGGTGCTGCAAACCTTCGAAACCGCCAGCCTCAAAGAGCTGCAGAAGGAAATGCCCAACACTCCAAAAATCCTGCTGTTGTGGGTGGGTGAAGGCAGCATCGAGCCCAAATCCAAAGTGACCTTCGCCGAGTCTGGCGAACCCACCAAGGCCGCCTACTACGCCAAGCAAGAGCCTAAAGACGCTGCCGAATTCGAAAAGTGGGTTGATGAAGCCAAAAGCCTCGGCGCCATCGGCACCGGCCCGTCGGCTGAGCTGACCGACCACGGCGACCAGAGCTACACCGACCTGGTGAAGCCTGAAATGAACAAGCTGACCCACGACAAGGGCCTGCTCGTGCATGTGTATACGGTAGATGAGCCGGTGGACTTCGAGAAAGTGATGAAGGCCGGCGTCGATGGCATTTTCACCAACCGCGCCGCCGAACTGCTCAAGTTCTACAAGCGCTGGCCGTCGTCCAGCGTGCAGGATCTGCTCAGCGACCATAAGTACTAAAAGCGTTGGTGTCAGTGAGCCATTAAGGATGAGTTAAGTTGCGCCGGTTAATCTGGCGCCACTTAAACAGCTCAACCTAAGAAGGACACACACCATGAAAACTTTGACTGCCCTGTTCGCTGCCACCGCCCTGACCCTGACTGCCGGCCTGGCACAGGCGGATGTTCGTCCGGATCATATCGAGGGCCTGCTCAAGTCCGGCGCGGTGATGCCTTTCGACAAACTCAACGCAGCAGCCGTGGCAACTCACCCTGGTGCTTCGATCACTGACACTGAGCTGGACACCAAACACGGTGTCGCCAACCAGTATGTCTACGAAGTGGACCTGACCGATACCACCGGCAAGCGCTTTGAAGTGAAGCTCGACGCCAAGACCGGTGCTGTACTGGAAAACAAGCAAGACACCTGAGTTGCATCCCCAAAAAACGCGCCACCTTCGGGTGGCGCGTTTTTTTATGCGCGACACCCAACCGTCACATAACCGTCATCGCGCCTTGCAATGATTTGCGCCTGGGTGCCTGTGAAACGTCCTACAGGCCCTTTCTCTGCGAGCCGCCATGAATCACAGCATCGACCACGCCCATCAGGACCCCGACCTGTTCGGCCTGCTTTACGGTTTCCGCTTTCGCCCCGGCGAGAAAGGCCAGCAAATTGATTCCGCCACAGCCCTCGCCGCCTTGCAGCAACCCCCAGACCCGGAAGAATTCCTGTGGCTGCACCTGAACCTGGCGCACGCCGCCTGCGAGCGCTGGATGCAGGCGCATTTGTCGCTGCCAGAGGAGTTTTTTGAAGCCTTGCATGAGGGCTCACGCTCCACACGCATCGAGCATGTGGACTCGGCCTTGTTGGCGGTGGTCAACGATGTGGTGTTCAACTTCAGCAGCATGGTGTCGTCGGATATTTCCACGCTATGGGTGTGCGCGCGCAGCCGTCTGCTGGTGAGCGCACGCCTGCAGCCTTTGCATTCGGTGGATAAATTGCGCTCGTCGGTGAAGGCCGGCGAACACTTTCGCTCCCCCTTGGAGCTGTTGGTGCACCTGCTGCGCGACCAGGGCGAAGTGCTGACGCAGATCGTGCGCAAGACCAGTATCAGCGTCGACCATATCGAGGATCAGCTGTTGTCTTCGCGCCTGTCCACCAACCGCGCCGAACTGGGTGCCGCCCGCCGCGTGCTGGTGCGCCTGCAACGCCTGCTGGCGCTGGAGCCGGGCTCGCTGCTGCGCCTGCTCAATCGCCCGCCGCAATGGCTGCAAAAGGAAGACGTGAAGGAGTTACGCAAATCCACCGAGGAGTTTGCGCTGATCATCAACGACCTGACCGCCCTGGGCGAGCGCATCAAGCTGTTGCAGGAAGAGATCGCCGCCAACCTCAATGAACAGAGCAACCGCACGCTGTTTACCCTCACGGTGGTGACGGTGCTGGCGCTGCCGATCAACATCATTGCCGGTTTTTTTGGCATGAATGTGGGTGGAGTGCCCCTGTCCCAAGACCCGGAAGGCTTCTGGATACTGGTGGCCTTGGTCGCAACCTTTACCCTGATCGCCGGGCGGTGGGCATTCCGCAAATTCTCAAATTGAAATAAGCCCCAACTGTGGGAGCTGGCTTGCCTGCGATAGCGGTGTATCAGCCAAGGTGATGCAAGCTGACCCACCGCTATCGCAGGCAAGCCAGCTCCTACAGGAGTTTGCGTTTGTTCAGTGATTGAAGAGTCCAGCCATCGCTTTGAGCCGCTTCTTGTACACCCGCCGCGCCTCCAAAGCCTCCTCTAGGCTCACCGCCACAAACCCCGCCCGCTGGTTGGGCTGCATCTGCCCGATCAAGTCCAGGTCGGCGCTGATCACCGTGCCAATCATCGCGTAGCCACCGCCCGACACCGCATCGCGGTGCAGCACAATCGGTCCCACCCCCGCCGGTACTTGAATCGAGCCAATCGGGTAGCAACTGTCCACGATGTTGGAAGGATCGGAGCCGGCGCCGAACGGCTGTTCCCGTGGCTGGAAGCTCAACGCGCTGCCGCCCTTGAAGCGATAGCCAATGCGATCGGCCTCGGACCCGACCGTCCACGGCTCGGCGAAAAAGCTGCTTTTGGCCTCCAGGCTCAAGCGTTCGTAATACAGCCCCGGCACCACCCGCAACGTCACATCGCCGCCGACCGAACGCCGCAACGCCATCGGCAAACTGTTGCCCGCACGCCCCGTACCGCTGGCGGTGCCGATCGGCAATTGATCGCCCTCCTGCAAGCGTCGGCCATTAAACCCACCGAGGGCGCCGAGGGTGTAGGTGGAGCGGCTGCCGAGCACCAACGGCACGTCGATACCGCCGGCGACGGCGAGGTAAGTGCGTGCGCCGGCCTTGGGAAACTCGAACCGCAGCACCTGCCCGGCGCGCACGGCAAAGGCGGTGTCCTGGTGCACCACTTCACCGTCCAGGCGCGGCGACATCAAGGCGCCGCTCAAGGCCACCAGCGCGTCTTGCTGGAACTCCAGCTCCGGCCCGATCAACGTGCATTCCAGGCCCGCCGCGCCCACGGGGTTGCCCACCAAGTGGTTGGCCGCACTCAGTGCGTATTGGTCCAGCGCCCCCGACGGTGGGATGCCCAAATGGTAATACCCTTCGCGGCCCAGGTCCTGCACGGAGGTGGCGAGGCCGGGTTTGAGGACCTTGATCATGCCAGCGCCTCCTGCAGGGTTTTCGGATAGCCGATGGGGTCGGCGAGAAAGGCATCCAGGGAAAACTCCACCGGGCGGATGCGTAAATCGAAACGCCCGGCGTCCACCTCGGCGACCGCCAGGTCATAAGCCTCGCGGTCCATCGGCTTGAACTGCACGATATCGCCAGGGCGGAAGAACACCATGTGCTCCTTGAGGTACGCCAACTGCTGCGCCGGGTCGTAGATCGGTGCCGGGGTAACGCCGAACATCTGATAACCGCCCGCCCCTCGCACTGAGTAGATACACCCAAAGCAGCCGCCATGGCCCAGGGTCAGTTTCGGTGTGTCGGTGCGTGGCCGCAGGTATTTGGGCACCTGCAACTGCCGCTCGCGTTCGACCATCTGGAACATGAACGGCAAGCCCGCGACAAAGCCGACCATCGACACAAACCACGGCGCCCCACTGTGGGCGGCGATGAACGCGTCCACGTCGGCCAGGCCATTGATGCGTGCGGCGTATTCCAGGTCTGTGCCGCTGGGGTCTTGGTGGCGGTCACGAAAGCGCATCAGGGTTTCGTGGGTCCAGGGGTCGTTATAGAGCACCGGGATTTCGATGATGCGCGTGCGCAAGGTACGTTCGGCCACGGCCTGGGCTTCGGCGCTTTGCACGGCGTCGAGCAACGCGTGAGGGGCGATGCGGTCAGGGTCGAAGCGAATCTGGAACGATGCGTTGGCCAGGCAGACATCCAGTACGCCTTCCAGCGCCGGGCGCTCCACGGCGCGGGTCACCGCCATGCCCTTGAAAAAAGCCTCCAGGGACATGCTGTCGCTGACCTCGGCAAACAGGTGTTCATCACCGCCGAAGCTGTATCGGATGGGGGACGTTTCAGCCATGTCTGTTCCTCTTGGAATCATTGTAGAAAGGCAGGCAAAAAAGTAAGGGTTGGCTCTTATTGGGGAGGTCTGACGTCGATACCCGCCTGGTCCAGGGCCTCACGGGTGGCCTCCACCAGTTCCAGGGCGCCGGGGGTGTCGCTGTGCAGGCAGATGGAATCGAATTCGATGGCCAGGTCTTCGCCTTCGACGGTACGTACCAGACCGGCTTGACAGGCACGCAAGACCCGCGCCGCGACCGTGGCTGGGTCGAGTGCCCGCACCTGGCGGGTAAACACGATGGAGCCGCTCAGGTCGTACTCACGGTCGGCATAGAACTCGCGCACCACCGGCTGCCCCAGTTCCTTGGCAATACGCCAGATCACCGAGTTGGGCATGCAGTACAGCATCAGCGAGGGCTCGATGATTTGCAGGTTTTGCACCAACAGCCGGGCGGCCTCTTCATCGCGGGCCAGGTGCATGTAGAGCGCGCCGTGAGGCTTGATGTGTTGCAGGGTCACGCCTTGGGCGCGGGCCATTTCGCGCAGGGCACCGAGCTGATAGAGCATGTCGTCCACCAGTTCCTGGGCCGGTGCATTGATGTGCCGGCGACCGAAGCCCACCAAATCACGAAAGCCTGGGTGAGCGCCGATGGCCACGCCCAGTTGCTTGGCGCGCTCGACGGTGCGGCGCATGGTACCGGGGTCGCCGGCATGAAAGCCGGTGGCGATATTGGCCGAGCTGATAGAGGCCATCAGCTCTGCGTCGACGCCGTCGCCGATGGTCCAGGGGCCGAAGCCTTCGCCCATGTCTGAATTGAAATCCACTGCCTGCATCGAGATCGCTCCGCCAAAGGTGATGCCCGCAAAGTAGGCCGGGGCTTTACCCCTTGGGAAGATCTATTATCAGATGGCCCATCTTCTGAAAATCAGATATCGCTCATGTCCCTCACCTTGCGCCAGGTTCGCTACTTCGTCGCCACTGCCGAGATCGGCCAGATATCCCAGGCGGCGATTCACTTGAATATTTCCCAATCGGCGGTGACCACGGCGATCAAGGAGCTGGAAGCCATGCTCGGCGTGCAGTTGTTCGTGCGCTCGGCCCAGGGCATGAACCTCACCGATGCCGGGCGGCATTTTCTCAACCGTGCCTATGTGATTGTGCGCAGCGTGGAGGACGCCCTCAACAGCCCGCTGCCGGACTACCGCGCCAGCGGCGTGCTGCGGGTGGCGGCCAGTTACACCGTGCTGGGTTATTTCCTGCCGCACCATTTACAGCGCATGGAGCATTGGCATCCGGACGTGACCATCGAGGTGTTCGAACAGGAGCGCCAGGCCATCGAACAGGGCCTGCTCGACGGCCAGTTCGACATGGCCGTGGTGCTGACCGCCAACCTCACCCACGCGGATATCGTCTCGGAAATTCTGTTCAACTCCGAGCGCCGCTTGTGGTTGCCCAGCCATCACCCGTTGTGCGAACGCGGTGCCGTGAGCCTGGCGGACGTGGCCCAAGAGCCCTACATTTTGCTCACCGTCGATGAAGCCGAACACAGTGCCATGCGCTACTGGGAACAGGCCGGGCAAACGCCCAAGGTGCGGCTGCGCACCAGCTCAGTGGAGGCGGTGCGCAGCATGGTTGCCAACGGCAGCGGCGTGGCGATCCTGTCAGACCTGGTGCACCGGCCCTGGTCCCTGGAAGGCAAACGCATCGAAACCCTGACCGTGACCGACCCGGTCACACCCATGAGCGTCGGCCTGGCCTGGCACCGCGAGCGCGCGTTTACCCCAGCGATGCAAGCGTTCCGGGATTACTTCCACGACGCGTTTCTGGCGCCCCAGCAGTTGTCAGCACGCCGTTAAAGATGAGCTTGCAGGGTGGCGGTCAACCAGTCCATGAACCCCGCACCCGCAACGGCAGATGCCGCTGGCCGGCGTACAGCAACGACACATCCAAGGGCGGCGCCTGGTAATCGGGCAGCACCGCCACCAACTCGCCGCTGGCCAACAAGTCGCGTATCCCGAGCTGCGGCACCTGCGTGATGCCAAACCCGCCCAGGCACGCCGACTGATAGGCGTCGGTGCTGTTGACCGTCACCCGGCCTGCCATCGGTAACCGCTGCACCTTGTTGCCCACCAGGTATTCGAACCCGGCCGAGCGTGCACCCAGCGGCCGCACGTAATGCACCAACTGATGATGCGCCAGGTCTGCCAGGGTTTTGGGCACGCCATACCGTTGCAGGTACGCCGCGCTCGCGCAGTTGACCATCGGCATGCTGCACACCCGCCGCGCTACCACAGTTTGATCGGGCTGGGCGCCGACACGCACCACGCAATCAAACCCTTCGGCGATCAGGTCTACCTGGCGGTCCGAACCGCTGATCTCCATGTCGATCAGAGGATGGCGCGCCATGAACGTGGGCAAGTTCGGCAAGATCAAGCCCCGCGCCATGACATTGGGCATGTCCACCCGTATGCGCCCGGCCAATTGGGTTTCGTCCTGACGGAACAAACCTTCCAGCTCTTCCATATGCGCCAGCAGATCTTTGCTGCGCTCATACAACACACGGCCATCCTGGGTCGCCTGCACCTTGCGCGTGGTGCGTTGCAACAGCCGTGCGCCGAGCAACTCCTCCAACGCCTGCACATGCTCGGATACCGTAGAGCGCGGCAAGCCCAGGCTTTGGCCGGCCTGGGTAAAGCTCGACAACTCAGTGACGCGTACGAAGGTGCGCAGCAGCTCAAGCTTGTTCATGTGATTGTTCGCCCTATCCGGCCAGTGATTCCGATATCAGCCTGTTTATCACGTTGTGGCCGGACAAATACACTCAGTCCCACTAACCCCATTTGAGGACTGCACCATGACCCGTAAAATCGCACTCATCACCGGCGCCAGTCGTGGCCTTGGAAAAAGCGCCGCCCTGCACCTGGCTGCGCAAGGCATCGACATCATCGGCACTTACCACAGCGCAGCGGCCGAAGCCCAAGCCGTGGTTGCCCAAGTACAGGCCTTGGGCGGTCGCGCCGCCATGCTGCAACTGGACGTCAGCCAGAGCGCAACCTTCGATGCATTCGTTGGCCAGATCGGCACCCTGCTCAAGGATGTGTTCGCCCAGGATCATTTCAACTTCCTGATCAACAACGCCGGGGTTGGCACCTACGCAAGCTTTACCGAAACCACCGAAGCCCAGTTCGACCAACTGGTGGCGATCCATGTGAAGGCACCGTTTTTCCTCACGCAAAAACTGCTGCCGCTGATCCGCGATGGCGGGCGCATCATCAATATCTCCAGCGGCCTGGCGCGCTTCAGCCTGCCGGGTTATGCCGCCTACGCGTCCATGAAAGGCGCGGTGGAAGTCTTGTCGCGCTACCAGGCTAAAGAGCTGGGCCCACGGGGTATCACCGTGAACACCCTGGCACCGGGCGCGATTGCCACTGACTTCGGCGGTGGCGCGGTACGCGATAACACGGATGTGAATGCGATGGTTGCCAATAACACCGCCCTGGGCCGCGCCGGCTTGCCGGACGATATTGGCGGGGCGATTTCGATCTTGCTGGCCGATGGCAGTCATTGGATCACCGGCCAGCGGATCGAGGCGTCGGGCGGGATGTTCCTATAAGCGACGGCCCTTTGTAGGAACGAGGGGGACGCCTAGTTCTTGCTCGCGAAAAACTCAAGAGCGCCGCGTGTTTCCAGAGGCCTCGCGTTATCGTTAGCGATCTTCGCGAGCAAGCTCGCTCCTACCGTTGACTGGGGTTTTACCGGCGAATTTCTCGCGCAACACGTCATAACCCCAGTGGTACACGTAGGTGTACGGCAGGAAGAACAACAACACGCCAATGTCGAGGATGAAGGCTTCCAGCAGGCTGATCTTCATCAAGGCGGCAATCAATGGCACTGCCAAGAGAATCAGGCCACCTTCAAACAACAGCGCGTGAAGCACACGGGTCCAACCACCGTTGGCCAGTTGCAGGCGGACTTTAAGGCGGTCGAACAGGCTGTTGAATACCACGTTCCAGCTCAGTGCCAACAGGCTGATGCCCAAGGTCACTGCGCCCATCTCCAGCGCTGGCCGGCCGGTGATCCACACCAACAGCGGCGTGCAAATCAATAAGGCCAGCCCCTCGAAACCAAGGGCTTGAAAAACGCGTTCAGTAAGGGATTTGGTAGGGGTCATGACCCGGCTCCGTGAGTGACGATGGTTGCCATGATCAGGCTTTATCTCGATACTTCATAACCAATAACCATCGATCAAGGCGATAGTCATGGCCTCCCATGAAGTGCTTCAGGCGTTTGTCCAGGCTGCCACCCAAGGCTCGTTTTCCGCGGCGGCGCGCAAGCTGGGCAAAAGCCAGTCCACCGTGAGCGCGGCAGTGGCCAGCCTGGAGATCGACCTGGACGTGGTGCTGTTTGACCGCAGCAGCCGCAAGCCGACCCTCACGCCCGCGGGGCAGGTTTTGCTGCAACGGGCAGAACAGGTGCTGGAAGCCAGTAGCCGCCTGGAGCTGGCGGCCAGTCAGTTATCGCAAGGCCTGGAGCCGAAGTTGAGTATCGCCATGTCCGATACTTACCAATCCGATCGATTCGAGGTCGCCCTCACGGCCTTCGAGCAACGCTACCCGGACCTTGAGCTGGAATGCCTGATCGCGGAATGCGAAGACTTGATCGCGCTGGTGCAAAGTGGCCGGGCGCAGATCGCGTTTATCGAGAAACAAGAAGCCTACCCGCCGGACCTTTCCTTCTCCACCGTGGAGGAGCGCACGGAGATCGCGCTGTTCGTCTCGCCTAGACACCCATTAGCGAACCTGGACAAGGTTCACCCGCACACCTTGCAACAACACCGGGAGTTGCGTTTGGCGAGCATCATCAGCCCCAATGAAAACCGCGGCACGCAGCGAGTATGGTCGGCGCCGAGTTATCTGATGCTGATGGAAATGGCACAGCTGGGTTTTGGCTGGGCACCGATACCGCGCTGGCTGGTGGAGCGTTTTGGCGGCAACCAGTTGGTTGAACTCAAGGTGCGCAGTTGGCCGCGTTCGGTGGCGGTGGATGCGCTGTGGTCTCGGCACCAGCCGCCGGGGCCTGCAGGGAGCTGGTTGCTGGGCAAGATGCTTGAGTGAGCCTGTAGGAGCGAGCTTGCTCGCGAAGAACGTCAACGATAACGCGTGCTTCCTGAAGAAACGCGGCGTCGGTGAGTTTTTCGCGAGCAAGCTCGCTCCTACAGGTATTAGGCTTACGCCCTCCTACATTTGGATCGTCACTGTCTGGGGGATTTGAGCTCGGCGAGGCGTCGCGTGATGAAGCGTTTTTCTGGCGCCTGTTGCGTCAGCGACAGCGCTTTTTCGTACGCGCTGCGAGCTTCGTCAAACCGTCCCAACTGCCGGCAAAACTCCCCACGCGCCGAATGCGCCAAGTGATAGTCCTGCAACTCACCGCGCTGCAAAAGGTTGTCCACCAGCGCCAACCCCGCCAGCGGCCCCTGTTCCATCGCCACCGCTACCGCACGGTTCAACTCGATCACTGGCGACGGCACAGCCCTGAGCAATACATCGTAGAGCCCGACAATCTGCCGCCAATCGGTATCCCCTGCGCTGGGCGCCTCGGCATGCACGGCGGCAATCGCGGCCTGCAGGCAGTACGGCCCAAAGCGCCGAGTAGTCAGTGCCTGCTCCACCAGTGCGCAGCCTTCAGCGATCAAGGCAGCGTCCCACCGGGTACGGTCCTGAACGTCCAACAGCACCAGTTCGCCGCTGGCAGAAGTGCGGGCAGGCCGACGCGATTCGTGCAGCAACATCAACGCCAGCAAGCCCATGACTTCCGGCTCGGGCAGCAGTTGCAGCAACAAACGCCCCAGACGAATGGCCTCCAAGGTCAAGTCTTCACGGGTGAGGTCGGCACCTGCGGAGGCCGAATAGCCCTCGTTGAACACCAGGTAAATCACCCGCAGCACACTATCCAATCGTTCAGGCAATTCGGCGCGGGACGGCACTTGATAGGGAATTTTCGCCTCACGGATTTTGCCCTTGGCGCGCACGATGCGTTGGGCAATGGTGGTGGGCGTGGCAAGAAAAGCGTGAGCGATGGCCTCGGTGCTCAGGTCGCAGATCTCGCGCAAGGTCAGCGCAACCTGGGCGTCGGCTGCCAACGCCGGGTGACAGCAAGTGAACATCAGGCGCAGGCGGTCGTCTTCCACGTCTTCATCACTCCACGGCGCGGCCTCCAACGTGTCGGCCTGCTCCTCCAATAACGGGGTAAACCGCGACTGCCGCCGCAGGCGGTCGATGGCTTTGAAGCGGCCGGTGGACACCAGCCACGCCCGTGGATTATCCGGCACGCCATCCTCGGGCCAACGCTGCACGGCGACGAAAAACGCTTCGTGCAGCGCCTCCTCGGCCAGGTCGAAATCCCCCAGCACGCGAATCAACGTCGCGAGCACGCGGCGTGATTCGCTGCGGTAAATAGCGTCGATCTGCGCGGTCAATCGACCATGTCCTCGGTCACCAACTTCACCAGGCGGTCCAGGCTCTGGCCCCAGCCGTCATGAAAGCCCATGGCTTCATGGGCCTGCTTGTCCTCGGCACTCCAGTGCATGGCGCGCGCGGTATAAAGAGTCTTGCCGCCGACCTCCTCAAAGGTGACTTCGGCGCTCATGAACGGCTTGCCCGAAGGCACCCAGCCCGGCATGAATGCGTCGGTAAACACCAGGCGGTTGGGCGCGTCGATCTCCAGGAAAACGCCCTGGGTCGGGTATTCGCTGCCATCCGGCGCGCGCATCAAGGTGCGGAACAAGCCGCCGACCCACAGGTTCATCTCGCATTCAGGCGTGGTCATGCCGTGGGGCCCCCACCATTGTTGCAGCAGGGTTGGCTCGGTCCAGGCGCGAAACACCCGGCGGCGCGGCGCATCGATCAAGCGGCTGATGGACAGTTCAAATTCAGCGGGTTGAGTGTTCACGGGGAAACCTCCTCAAGTCTTTTGATTATTGTGTTGAGAGATTCAATTGGCGTACGGGGCGCACTTCCACACTGCCGACCCGAGCCGCCGGAATGCCGCCAGCCACCTGGAGCGCTTCATTGAGGTCCTTGGCGTCGATCAGGTAGAACCCGGCGAGCTGCTCCTTGGTTTCGGCAAACGGCCCGTCGGTGATCGACAGCTTGCCGTTGCGCATGCGCACGGTGGTGGCGGTGGTCACCGACTCCAGCGGCTCGGCGGCCAGCATGCGCCCGCCGGCCTGGGTGGCCTCGGCGTAGGCCAGACATTCCGAGTCATGGGGGCTGTCGGGCGAGGTGTGCAACACCTGTTCGTTGCTGTAGATCAGGCACAGGTATTTCATGGCGTTCTCCGTTTTCGGACTACTGACTATAGTTCGCGGTGCTCAAGGTTTCAGGTCGAACAACGCCGTGCCGCTTTGCATATCAAACGGTGCCGACCAGTGCTCGTGCACCACCTTCCATTGGCCATCGATACGTTGGTAGCCGGCGGTCACGCGCATCCAGCAGGCCTTCACCTCGCCATCCGGTCCGGCGCCGCCGCAGTGGGCCAGCCAGTGGGCGAACGCGCTGTCTTGCGCCTCGACGACGCGCAGTTCATGAAACTCGAAGATACCCGGGCCGGGACAGTGCTTCATGCACTCCTCCCAATGCGCGCGGTAGGCCGCCTTGCCCTTGAATTGCAGGGCGGTTACGGCGTCGAACGAGACGATATCGTCGGCGTAAAAGCTGACAATCTTGTCGATATCGCGACTGACGACGGCATGCTTCCATTGTTCGATCAGGCTCTTGATTGCAGTGCTCATGGCGATGACTCCTTGGGGTGAAAAATCACGAAAGACACCCTTAGTCGAATGGCCCGGAGGGAAATCGACATACCCCCTGAAAAATAATTTCCCGTGCCACAAACCCGATAAACTGCCACCTCCCTTGCAGCCGTTCGGATAGCCCCATGCAAACCCGCCTCGTTGCCTACGAGGCGCTGAACGCTGTGCAACAACAGCAAGTCGGCGCCATCGAAGTTCACCCTGAACAACTGCCGTTTTGCGGTGACATGTATTGCGCCCTCAATACCCTGCTCGCCAAGCCAAGCCCTGGGGTCAAGGGCTTTGCGCTGTTGGCCGATGACCTTCCCGTGGCGTTCCTGCTGCTCAAGCGCCCACCGTGTCTGCCTCATTGGGCCGATGAACACAGCGCCACACTCCACGCGCTACAGGTAGACCGGCATCAGCAGGGGCGTGGTTACGGCAAGGCATGTTTGCAGGCACTGCCCGCCCTGGCGCGTGAGGCGTGGCCTCAGATCAAGGGGTTGGAGCTATCGGTGGACACCCACAATCTGGCGGCGATGGGGTTATATCTGGGGGCGGGATGGGTGGATCGCGGTGAGGCGTACAAGGGCCGGGTGGGATTTGAACGACGACTGAGTTGGACGTTTGGTCAGGGAACACTTGACGCACCCAAAATGTCACGTATACATGACTTATGAACATCAATGTAATGTATATGTGACATGGATATTTCAATGATCACTCAGCGCTTGGGCAATCAGATCCGGGCGATGCGCATCAATCGTGGCTACAAACAAGCGGACCTCGCGGCGCTGGCGGGCATCACTCGTCAGAAACTCATCGAAATCGAAAAAGGCAGCCTCTCGGTTGCGATGAATGCCTATGCACGCGTCATCGCAGCCCTGGGCAGTGAGGTCAAATTGGTGCCCGTCACGATGCCGACACTGGAGGAACTGGAGGACTTGTTTGATGAATAGGCATAGCCTGCGTGTGCATACCCCGAGGACACGCTCGCGTTGGACCTCGGCGGCAATAAATCATTGTTTGCTTCACGCCTGGGCATTCTCGAATTTGCCCGAACCTGCGAAATCGAAAACCCCGAGAGGCGCATTCAGGCGCTGCTTCAAGCCCTTGAAACCGTGCTCAAGCGCGAAGACGATTACTGCCGGTTAGCACCTGATGTCGCGAAAGCCATTCGGCAATCCGCGCAGAGCTATCTACAGAGTTTCGGCGGCTGAAAAATCCTTCTTCCAAAAAAGGCCGAAGAACATAAACGCTCTTCGGCCGATAGCTCAGCCCCGCTCCCCGATCGGCAACCAGATTTCCACCGTGCCTGTGCCCTTCCCGGCATCGAAATCCGCACTATAGCGCTCGAAATCCGCGCCCATGACCTTGTAGCCCGAGTGCGGCAGCCATTCGAACATGATGCGCTCGTAGGTTTGCTCAAGCGCCTGCACCGGCCCGTAGTGGGGGAACACAGCATAGTTGAGTGGCGGAATTTCGATCACCTCGAAATTGCTCGGCACGTCCTTCTTGGCCGGGACTTCAACACCTGCCAGGTAATCGAATTCGCCGTGATGCGGGTTATGGCACACCCCGTAGGTCACACCGCCGACGCGCTTCTTGATGTCCTTGATGCAAGTATCGAACAACTCCCACAGCCGTGGGATATCGCCCACGGTGGCCTTCGAATATCGCCCTTGTACCCCGGCGATCACCAGGGCCTTGCCGGCTTCCAGGCGTGGCTCCAACGGTTGTTTTGTCTGCTGATCCATACGAACAGTCTCCTTCTTATGAGGGAACAAACCCGCATCGAGTATAGGGGCATATCCGCGTTGTACTCCATGTAGAAAAATTTCCTACGCATCTGGACAACTGGCCATCATCGCCCGTATTGTCTGCCCCGCAGGCCACCGCAGTGGCCGACGTCGCTCGGACGGTTCCGGGCGCTTACGTACCTCGAGGCAACAATGGCAGACCAAGGTTCGCCGCGCCGCTTTGCGCGCATAGATCGACTCCCCCCGTATGTATTCAATATCACTGCCGAGCTGAAGATGGCCGCGCGTCGGCGCGGCGAAGACATCATCGACTTGAGCATGGGTAACCCTGACGGCGCCACGCCTCCTCATATCGTGGAGAAAATGGTCACCGTCGCGCAGCGTGAAGACACCCACGGCTACTCCACCTCCAAAGGCATTCCGCGTCTGCGCCGGGCGATTTCGCGCTGGTACAAGGACCGTTACGCGGTGGATATCGACCCGGAATCCGAAGCCATCGTGACCATCGGTTCCAAGGAAGGCCTGGCGCACTTGATGCTGGCCACCCTGGACCAGGGCGATACCGTGCTGGTGCCCAACCCCAGCTACCCGATTCATATCTACGGCGCAGTGATTGCAGGCGCCCAGGTACGTTCGGTGCCGCTGATACCGGGCGTGGATTTCTTCGCTGAGCTGGAGCGCGCGATTCGCGGCTCGATCCCCAAGCCGAAGATGATGATCCTCGGCTTCCCGTCCAACCCGACCGCGCAGTGCGTGGAACTGGACTTCTTCGAACGGGTGATCGCCCTGGCCAAGCAGTACGACGTACTGGTGGTGCACGACCTGGCCTACGCCGACATCGTCTACGACGGCTGGAAAGCCCCCTCGATCATGCAAGTGCCCGGCGCCAAGGATATTGCGGTGGAGTTTTTTACCCTGTCCAAGAGCTACAACATGGCCGGCTGGCGCATCGGCTTCATGGTGGGCAACCCGGAACTGGTCAACGCCCTGGCACGCATCAAGAGCTACCACGACTACGGCACCTTCACCCCGCTGCAAGTGGCGGCGATTGCGGCGCTGGAAGGCGACCAACAGTGCGTCAAAGACATCGCCGAGCAGTACCGCCAGCGTCGCAATGTGCTGGTCAAAGGCCTGCATGAGCTGGGCTGGATGGTGGAGAATCCGAAGGCGTCGATGTACGTCTGGGCCAAGATTCCCGAGCAGTATGCCGCCATGGGCTCGCTGGAGTTTGCCAAGAAACTGCTATTGGAAGCGAAGGTGTGTGTGTCGCCGGGGATCGGTTTTGGCGAGTATGGCGATGATCACGTGCGCTTTGCGCTGATCGAGAACCAGGACCGGATTCGCCAGGCGGTGCGCGGGATTCGCGGGATGTTCAGGGCGGATGGGTTGGTCAGCAAAGCCTGACCTGATTTACCTGAAGAAACCCAATCAATGTGGGAGCTGGCTTGCCTGCGATGCAGACACCTCGGTGTTTCAGATGTACCGGGGTGATGCTATCGCAGGCAAGCCAGTTCCCACACTTGTTTTGCGGTGCCTGTTACACCACCAACGACAGCAACATGATGAAGATCAGCGCCACGATCGACAGAATGGTCTCCATCGCCGTCCAGGTCTTGAACGTCTCGGCCACGGTCATGTTGAAGTACTGCTTGACCAGCCAGAACCCCGCATCGTTGACGTGAGACAGGATCAACGAACCCGCGCCGGTCGCCAGCACCAGCAACTCGCGGTTGACGCCTGGGATCATGCCCACCACCGGCACCACAATGCCTGCGCCGGTAATGGTCGCAACCGTCGCCGAACCGGTGGCAATCCGAATCACCGCCGCCACCAGCCACGCCAGCAGGATCGGGTTGATCTGCGCGTTCACCGCCATATGGCCGATCACGTCGCCCACGCCGCTGGTCACCAGCATCTGCTTGAAGCCGCCACCGGCACCGATGATCAGGATGATCGCGGCGGTCGGCGCGAGGCTGGCGTCGAGCAACTTGAGGATCTGCTTGGAGTGGATGCCTTGGCGATGGCCAAAGGTGTACAGCGACAACAGCAACGCCAGCAACAGTGCGGTGATCGGGTGGCCGATCATGTCCATCCAGTTGCGTACCACGTTGCCTTCGGCAAACGCGATGTCGGCAAAGGTTTTGAGCAGCATCAGGAACACCGGCAGCAGCACGGTGACCAGGGTGATGCTGAAGCTTGGCAGCGACTTGTTATCGGTTTCGCGGGCCAGTTGGTCCACCAATTCCTGGGACGGATTGCCCGGGATGTACTTGGCGATGAACGTACCGAAGATCGGGCCGGCGATGATGGCGGTCGGCAGTGCGACGATCAGACCGTACAGGATGGTCTTGCCGATATCGGCGCCGAACACGCCGATGGCCAGCAGCGGGCCTGGATGCGGTGGCACCAGGCCGTGCACTGCCGACAGACCGGCCAGCAGCGGGATGCCGATCTTGATCAGCGACACGCCGGTACGCCGGGCGACGATAAACACCAGCGGGATCAGCAACACAAAGCCGATCTCGAAGAACAGCGGGATGCCCACCAGGAACGCGGCGAACATCATGGCCCACTGGACCTTTTCCTTGCCGAAGGCGCGGATCAGGGTCTGGGCGATCTGATCGGCACCGCCGGACTCGGCCATCATCTTGCCGAGCATCGTGCCCAGCGCGAGGATGATGCCGACAAAGCCGAGCACCCCGCCGAAACCGTCCTGGAACGCCTTGATGATCTTGTCCACGGGCATGCCCGAGGTCAGGCCGAGGAAACCGGCCGCGATGATCAGTGCAATGAACGGGTGCACCTTGAACTTGGTGATCAGTACGATCAACCCGATGATAGTGACTACTGCATCTAGCAGCAGGTAAGACTCGTGGGACATGCCAAACATGGGGGGTCTCTCCTGTTTGTTGTTGTTATTAAAGCGGGTGTTGAACTTCCTGCCGGGGATAGCGCTATCTTTTCCGGCAAAAAATTAATGAGTAGGTTCAAAGCCGTGCTTGCGCCACCAGGTATGGGTCTGCGCGGCCAGCTCCTCGACGCTGTCTTCACTGGCGTTCAAGGCCAGGGTCAGCGGCTCGCCCTTGGGCGATTCAAGGGTGGCGAACTGGCTGTCGATCAGGCTTGCCGGCATGAAATGGCCGGGGCGGTGAGACACGCGGTCGGCAGCGACTTCGCGGGTCAGCTCCAGGAAGACAAAACCCAGGCCCGGCGCAGCTTCGCGCAGGTGGTCACGGTATTTTTTCTTCAGCGCCGAACAGGTCAGTACAGGATGCTCGCCCGCTTTCAACGCGCGGCGCAGTTCATCGCACAGGATATCGAGCCAGCCGGCGCGGTCGTCGTCGTTGAGGGGGTGGCCGGCGCTCATCTTTTCGATGTTCGCGGCGGGGGGAAAGCTGTCGCCTTCAATGGCAGTGGCGCCGTTAAGGGCGCACAGGGCTTGGCTGACGCTGGACTTGCCACCGCCGGAAACACCCATGATGACCAGGGCGGTAACAGGTTGACTCATGAAACACCTCAGGACGCAGATAGCGCTACCTTTGCATAGCGTAAGGCTAGTGCAAAAACAGGCTTTTCCCGCGCCGACTTGTCATTTTTATGGAGTGACGCGTGCATCCGTTCCAACAGATTGACTTCAAGAGCTGGACAGGATCAGGCAACCCTTTATCCAAGAATTTGCAGCCCTTTGGAGACAGCGCTACCTTAGTGCCTCGATTTTTGTTTGGCAAGCTGCCTGATGACCTCTAAGAACGATAAAAATACCCGCACAACGGGTCGCCCCACCTTGAACGAAGTCGCCCGCCTGGCTGGCGTCAGCCCGATTACCGCCTCCCGTGCTTTGCGCGGTATCAGCACGGTCGCCACGGAGCTGGTAGAAAAGGTGCAACAGGCCGCCGCCGAACTGAGCTACGTGGTCAACCCCGCAGCCCGCGCCCTGGCCTCGGCGCAGAGCCATTCGGTGGTGGTGCTGGTGCCGTCATTGTCCAACCTGCTGTTTATCGAAACCCTGGAAGCTATCCATCAGGTACTGCGGCCCAAGGGCTTTGAAGTACTGATCGGAAACTCCCATTATTCGCGCGATGAAGAAGAAGATCTGTTGCGCAACTACATGGCCTATCAGCCGCGGGGGTTGCTGCTGACCGGGTTTGATCGCACCGAAAGCGCGCGACGAATGGTCGAGGCCAGCAATGTGCCCTGTGTGTACATGATGGATCTGGACCCCAATGCCGGCGTGAACTGCGTGGGTTTCTCGCAACTGGCTGCCGGAGAAACAGCAGCGGCACATTTACTGTCCCGGGGGCGCAAGCGCCTGGCCTATATCGGCGCGCAGTTGGATCAGCGCACGTTGTTGCGCGGCGAAGGCTTCCGCCGCGCCTTGCAGCAGGCGGGCATGTACGACCCGGCGCTGGAGCTTTTGACACCACGTCCCTCCTCCGTGGGCCTGGGCGGCGAACTGTTCCTGCAATTGCTGGCAGCGCATCCGGATGTGGACGCAATCTTCTTCGGCAACGACGACCTGGCCCAGGGCGCCCTGCTCGAAGCCCTGCGCCATGGCATCAAGGTGCCTGAACGTGTGGCGGTGCTGGGCTTCAACGACCTCCCCGCCTCGTCATTCATGGTGCCGCGCCTGAGTAGCATCAGCACGCCACGGGAAGCCATCGGGCGTCGGGCGGCGGAGCATTTGCTGACGATCATGGCGGGCAACAAGGTGGCCAAGCCAGTGGTGGATATGGGGTTTGAGCTGCAGGTGCGCGAGAGCACCTGAGCGTCGAGCTGAACGCACTCAATGTGGGAGCGGGCTTGCTCGCGAAGGCGGTGGGTCAGTCAATCAATCTTTAACTGACCCACCTGAAACTCAGAATTCCTACGTAATCGTGTAAGAGCAGTCAGAACGCTGTGGGACGCCTGTAGGAAGTGCCTGACATTGCACTAAGCGCCTTGCTCCGCTGCCTACGCTTACGCCAGAATCCGCCGGCTTGTGCGCCTCGGTAGCGGTCTTTAAGGTTTGCCGGTCGCTGAATTTCTCGGTGATCGGGTTTAGTAGCCTGAGCTTCCTCACACAAGATGCATGAGCCTATCGATGTTTGATGGTGGCTGTGCGCAGGGCGCCTTCGGGTGCGCCGGGTTTGTGTGGGATACCGGTCTACTAACCTGCGTACAGCTGCCACCCCTCGTTTAGTAGCGATGAGGTATCAGCCCAAAACAGGTATTTCAACAATGCAAAGCATCCATCCCACGCACACGCTTTTCACCGTCATCCCTGATAGCTCTCTCGAATCTTTACTGACCAACAGCTACGAAACCGTCTGCTCCGTCAGCACCTTACTGCTCGACCTGTCCGATGACCTCACCGGCAAACACCGTGATGTGGCCCTGGCCATTCATCAATTGAGCGAGCTGAGCGTATTGCTGGTGGGCAAGGCCATGGACCAGCACACACCACGCTGCTGAGGCAAGCCAGCTCCCAAATTTTCGACCGTGCCCGCTTCATACCCTCGCCGTCGTGCCCGGCCCCTGCTAGATTGGTCATTCTCCAAATGCCAGGGAAGCACCATGGGCCATTCACTGAAAATCTTGGGTCGCACCTCCTCCATCAACGTGCGCAAAGTACTCTGGACCTGCCAGGAACTGGGCATCGACTACGTGCGCGAAGATTGGGGCATCGGTTTCAAGCCTACCCAATCCCCCGATTTTCTTGCCTTGAACCCCAACGCTCAGGTGCCGGTGCTGATCGACGACCATGGCGTACTGTGGGAATCCAACACCATCTGCCGCTACCTTGTCGGACTCTATCAGCGCCATGACTTGCTACCCGTTGAGCCTGCCTTGCGTGCACGGGTCGAACAGTGGATGGACTGGCAAGCCACCGAACTCAACCCTTCGTGGGGCTATGCGTTCCACGCACTGGTGCGTAAGAACCCGGACTATCAGGACCCGCAACGCATCCAGGCGGGCGTGCAGGCCTGGAATGACAAGATGGCCTTGCTAGAACAACAGTTGACCAAGACCGGCGCCTACGTCGCCGGCGAAGAGTTCAGCCTCGCTGACATCTTGATAGGCCTTTCGGTACATCGGTGGCAGATGACACCCATGGAGCGGCCACCCTACCCCGCCATCGCGGCCTATTACCAACGCCTCAGCCAGCACGCCGGTTTCAAATCCTTCGCTCTCGACGGCCATGACTGAGCGGGCTATTGGGCCTCAGGCCGATGGTCATCACCATCGGTCTGAAAACTACCGCCACCTGTCATATTTGACAGTAGACCTGTTTTTCATCTTCACCTATTCATAAGCCAGAGCAAGGGCAATGCCTTGCTCATCCCTGGATATGGAGAAGCGGCCATGAGCAAGAAGATCGGTGATAACGATAAAATTTCCGGCGTAATCGCTGGATGGGATGCCACCTTTGTCACGTCCTTTGTCGCCCATTTGAACGGAGAGTCAGGTTTCAATTCGACAGTAGGAATCATGTCCGGCTCAGGCTTGATAAAAATGAGCATCGACCAGAATATCAAGGCAGGTGAGACCTACGACATCGATGCAACGGGGAGTGATAAAAAAGTAAGGCTTGAGTTTGACGACACGCGACAAGGCGAGTCCGGCAACTATATGGCAACCAGTGGCAAATTCACCGTATTGCAACTGCAAGGCAATATTCTGTCAGCGTCCCTCCACTTTGAGGCGCAAAACGCACAAGACCCTCAAAAGAAGATGAGCTTCACCCAAGGCGCTTATAAGGTTGAGGACTTCAAGCACGTCTAGAACATCCACGCAGCGGGAGGGCCCCACTCCCGCCAGAAGCTGCCTGCCGATAGCAACCTTCGGCAGGACAGCCTTCGCGCCCTCGCGGGATAAACCTCTGAAACAGAGGCGCCGCGCGCAATTAATCGGCGAATGTACGGGCTACCGTCCGCAACTTAACAAACACCGCTTTCCGTTAGCCAGCTAAGATTCCAGGTGACCGACTATGGAATTTACTCATGTCCACACTCCCCGCCTCAGCTACGGACACCCTCGCCCCCCACCGAGCCGCCCACATCAGCGCCCGCATCGACCGCCTGCCCGCCGTCGCCACTATTTGGCGCCTGGTGGCGTTGCTCTCCATTGGCGGTTTTTTCGAGCTGTATGACCTGTTCCAAACCGCCTATATCAGCCCTGGCCTGATCAGCGACGGGATTTTTCATACCGGCAGCGAAGGCGTGTTCGGCTTCTCGGACCAGGCCGCTTTCGCCTCGGCCACATTCCTGGGCCTGTTCCTCGGCGCCAGCCTGCTCAGCCCCATCGCCGACCGCTTCGGGCGACGCGCGATTTTTACCTTTGCGTTGGTCTGGTACACCGTGGCCACGGTGTTGATGGGCATTCAAACCTCGGCCGTGGGCATTATCTGCATGCGCTTTCTGGTGGGCATCGGCTTGGGCATCGAACTGGTGACCATTGATGCCTACCTTTCGGAGCTGGTGCCCAAGCTTATGCGCAGTTCGGCATTTGCCTTTGCGTTTTTTATCCAGTTTCTGTCAGTGCCCGCCGTGGCGTTGATGTCGTGGTGGCTGGTGCCACAGGCGCCGTTCGGTATCGCGGGCTGGCGCTGGGTGGTGCTCTCAAGTGCCGTGTTTGCGCTGTTTATCTGGCAACTGCGCAAGCGCCTGCCGGAGTCACCGCGCTGGCTTGCACAAAAGGGACGCTTCGAAGAGGCCGACGCGATCCTGAACAATCTGGAGGCACGCTGCCAAAAGGATCACGGCAAGCCGCTGGACAAGCCGGAGCCCGAAGCCATCAGCGTGCAGGGCAGTGGCCGTTTCGCCGATATCTGGCAGCCGCCCTACCGTCGCCGTGCCTTGATGCTGATCGTGTTCCATGTGTTCCAGGCCATCGGCTTCTTCGGCTTTGGCAACTGGCTGCCGGCCTTGCTCTCGGGCCAGGGTGTCAGCGTGACCCACAGCCTGCTCTACGCCTTCATCATCACCCTCGCCTACCCGCTGGGCCCGCTGTTGTTCGTCAAGGTGGCCAACCGCTTTGAAAACAAATGGCAGATCGTCGGCTCAGCCCTGGGTGCAGTGATCTTCGGCAGCCTGTTTGCCCTGCAAACCACAGCGTTAGGGCTGATTTTCTGCGGGGTGATGATCACCTTCTGCAATGCCTGGCTGAGCTTCAGTTATCACTCCTACCAGAGCGAATTGTTCCCCACCAATATCCGTGCGCGAGCGGTCGGGTTCTGTTATTCGTTCAGCCGTTTGTCCACGGTGTTCAGCAGCCTGTTGATCGGCTTTATCCTCGAACACCTGGGCACGCCAGGCGTGTTGGCGTTTATCGCCAGCAGCATGCTGATCGTAATGATCACTATCAGTTGGTTTGGGCCGCGCACGCGCAACCTGGCACTGGAGAACATCGCTCACTGACGGCAACGGTTGGCCGCACAAGGAGAAGGCTTGCCGCGCCGACGACTCCAGCCCCAATAAACACTGGGGCCTGGCAACCGGCACAGTATTTGCTCCAGCTGTTGCACCGTCTGTTTTCATAGGTGACCGATCATGCTGGTTAACAACACTCAAGCGGCGTCGAACGTGCAACAGATCACGCGACCCGACATGGACCCCGCCAACGCCGCCGCCAGTGCGCTGTACAGCGGCGCCCTGCAGGCTGCGCAACACAGCGTGACAGTGCCCGCCGCGCAGAGGGAATTAGACAAGGCCAGCGATCGCATCGACGAAGCCTTCGCCAAGACCCGCGTGCAGTTACAGGCCACAACTAACGGGGCGCGTACCGAGTTCACCGAATACATGAGCAAGACCCCAGCCGAACGTATTCGTGAACAGTTGCTCAAGGAGCAAGGGCTGACCGAAGAACAAGTGCAGGCGCTCCCCCAGGAAAAACAAGACGCCATCGCCAAACAAGTGGCCGAGCGCTTGAAGGAGCAGCAACAACAGCAGGTAGCGGCGAAGGCCACTGCTTCGCCAGCCGAGACACTCAAAGAAACCCTGGCCGCGATCTAAACAGGTGGGAGCTGGCTTGCCTGCGATAGCCTCACCTCGGCCCAACTGATACACCGAGGTGTCTGTATCGCAGGCAAGCCAGCTCCCACACTGTTCGGTTCAGGGGTCTGACTCATGGAAGGTCAAGGGGCTTGAAGACAGCCTGCTGCACATCGACTTTTTTC
>NZ_NKRF01000049.1:0-37061 GCF_003408955.1 Pseudomonas sp. GL93 | reverse complement strand
GGTAGGAACGGTGCTGCTGAATCCGGATCGGGACCAACAGAGCGAACAAAAAGCGGCATAGCAGAACGGTTGACGCGACAACCACCTTGAAAAACGCCGGTGGGGCAAGAGCGTTTTGCTTACTTTGCCGCTTTTGCAAAGTGAGCCGCCGTAAGGGCGGAACCCTAAGTGGCCGTTACCGCAGGAATGGATATGTACACGGTATAGCTGTGTCGACTGTCACGCCGCCTTCGCGAGCAAGCCCGCTCCCACAATTGGATCGTGGGGTGTCAGGTAGAGAAGCGTCGGCTGTCAGGCCGTCATCGCAGGCAAGCCTGCTCCCACAATTGGATCGTGGGGTGTCAGGTAGAGAAGCGTCGGCTGTCAGGCCGTCATCGCAGGCAAGCCAGCTCCCACAATTGGATTATGGGGTGTCAGGTAGATGAGCATCGGCTGTCGGACCGTCACGGGAGCAAGCTCCCTCGCCACGAAGAAACTCGTTTGGCTTCCCGCGTGTCTTCAGGCAGGACGTGACATCACCGCCAAGCGCACGGCCAACGCCATCAGCACCGCTGCCAAGCCCCACTTCTGCAGCCAGGCGCTTTTGGTGCGCTTGGCGAAGAAGCGGCTGAGCGCCCCGCCAAACAGGCCCAACAACACATGAAACACACTCGCGATCAACGTCAGCACGCCGCCCAGCACCATCAGTTGCAAGGCGATGGGCCCCGCCTCGGGCCGCACAAACTGTGGCAGGAACACCATGAAAAACAACAACGCCTTGGGGTTGAGCAAACTGTTGAACATGGCCTGCAGAAACACCCGGCCCAACGCCACGCGGCCGACGTGAGCGGTGTCCAGGCTGGGGCGTTTTTGCAAGGTTTTGAAGACCAGCCACAGCAGGTAAATCACGCCCGCATAACGGATCACGTCGAATGCCGGCGGCCAACTGGCGACCAATGCCGTCACCCCCATGGCGGTCAATGCCGTCAGCAACAGGTCGGCCACGCTAATGCCCAGGGCCGAGGCCACGCCGCCGCGCCAGCCATGGGTGACACCCTGGCTGATGACAAACGCCATGTTCGGCCCCGGTGACAGCAGCAACAGCAATACAGCGCCGGAGAAAACGCCAAGTGTGACGAGGCTGATCATGGTTGAACCGTCCACTGGGAAAAAATCCAGATTAATCGGCGCTGGCAGGCGCTACAAAAAATTGTGCTGGATACATTGCTCACGCAGCGAACCCAGTGATTGCTGAATGCCACGACCAACGTCTAGAATGCGAAACATTATCAATTAAGCCTGCTGCGCCAGGATGACCATGTCGAGCGATCACCCACTGGACCATGCCGCCATCGGCCAGCTTTACCAAGCCCACCATTCGTGGCTGCGGGGCTGGTTGAGCCGGCGCACGGGTTGCCATGAGCGCGCCGCTGACCTCGCGCAGGACACCTTCGTGCGCCTGCTCAACGCGCGTCAGCAACAGACCTTGCAGCAGCCGCGCGCGTACCTGAGCAGCATCGCGCGCAGCTTGATGATCGACCAATACCGGCGCCGCGAACTGGAACGCGCCTACCTGGAAAGCCTGGCGCACTTTGCGCAAATGGAGGTGCCAAGCGAGGAAACACGGCTGCTGATCCTCGACAGCCTGGAGCGCATCGACCGTTTGCTCGACCAGCTCAAACCACGGGTGCGCGAGGCGTTTCTGTTGGCCCAATTGGACGGCCTGACCTGCCCACAGATCGCCCTGCGCCTGGGCGTGTCCAAGGCCACAGTTGAGCGCGACCTGTCCAAGGCGCTGCACGCCTGTTACCGGTTGCGCTATGCCGACTCCTGACTCGCGCCTGGTCGACCAGGCTATCCAGTGGATGATCAAGCTGCGCTATAACACCGCCGACGACGCCAGCACCGCGGCCTTTGACCAGTGGCTGCAGACCAGCGAGGCGCATCAGCAGGCCTGGCAACGGGTCGCCACCCTGAATGACGATTTCAACCACTTGCCGGCGCATGTCAGTCGCCATGCACTCGACGGCGCACGCCAGCACATCAGCCGTCGTGAAGGCCTGAAACTGCTCGGGCTGTTTGCCGGCGCCGCAGGTTTAGCCTGGCTGGGCCGCGACTACACACCCCTGCCCGCCTTGATGGCGGACTACCGCACCGCCACTGGCGAGCGGCGCTGGGTAGCATTGGAGGATGGCAGCAAAGTCCAGCTCAACAGCGCCAGCGCCGTCGACATTACCTCCAGCGCCGAACAACGGCTGGTGAACCTGCGCCAGGGTGAAATATTGATCAATACCGGCGTCGACCGCCGTCCGCTATGGGTGCATACCCGCGACGGTTACCTACGCGCCCTCGGCACGCGCTTGCTGGTGCGCGAAGAACCCCAAGGCACTCTGCTAGCCGTGCAGCAGGGGGCGGTGGCGGTGTTTGACGACCGCCATGACGGCACGGCACGCCAAGTGATCAAGCCTGGCGAACAAGTGGTGTTCAACCGTAGCGGCATTCGCCCGTCCCCCAACAACGGCCTGGACCCTTGGGCCTGGAGTGACGGCGTGATCAGCGCCCACAATATGCGCCTGGAGGACTTCCTGGCCGAGCTGGGTCGCTATCGCAATGGGTTGCTGCGTTGCAGCGAAGCCGTGGCGGGGCTGCGGGTGTCGGGCACTTACCAACTGGACGACACCGACCAGGTGCTCAAGTTGGTGGCGCAATCGCTGGCAATCGATGTGACCTACCGTAGCCGTTACTGGGTAACCGTCTCCGCGCGCGTGTGACCGGCCAAAAATAAATGAGGTGAATTCTCATTGCCATTCGACCTGTAAGGAAAGGCCGATCAACAGGCCGGTTTTGTCCACTTCCTTCAGGAGCATCCCGCGGTCATGCAAGCGTTCCCCTCCCTGCGTTCACCTCTCAGGCACGCCATCAAGGCGACCCTTCTCGGCGCGTGCCTGGCGGCCAGTACCCTGCCCTATTCCGCAGGTGCCCAACCACCCGGAGGCGAACGCCAGGCGCGCACCTGGAATATCGCCCCCGGGCCACTGGCCGGTGCCCTTGATCAATTTGCGCGGCAGGCCGGTATCAGCGTGTCGTATGACGCAGGCAGCGTAGCCGGCAAAAGCAGTGCTGGGCTGAGCGGCACTCTGGAGCCACAACAGGCCCTGAGCAGACTGCTTCAGGGCCAGGGTTTGCAGGCTCAAAGCCAGGGCCCGAACGCTTGGTTACTGTTACCCCAACAGGCCGACAGTTCGGCCCTGAACCTGAGCGCCACCACCATTACCGGCAACCGCCTGGGCGCCACTACCGAAGGCAGCGGCTCCTACACCACCGGTGCGGTGACCATCGGCAAGGGTGAACATAGCCTGCGGCGCACGCCGCAATCGGTGAGCGTGATGACCCGCAAGCTGATGGATGACCAGAACATCACCACCATCGACCAATTGCTGGAGCGCACCCCGGGGATCACCAGCTACGAATCGCCCATGGGCGGCAAGTATTTTTACTCCCGGGGCTTCAAGATGCTCGGCCAGTACCAGTTCGATGGTGTGCCGCTGGACATCGGCAAGGACTACATACAGGCCGACAGTTTCAGCGCGAACATGGCGATTTATGACCGAGTAGAGGTGCTAAAAGGCGCCGCCGGTATGCTCAAGGGCGCCGGCACCGCCAGCGGTGCAGTGAACTTCGTGCGCAAGCGGCCCCAAGCCACCCCGACCACCAGCCTCGGGCTGTCGGCGGGCACCTGGGATAACTACCACGCCGAACTCGACACTGGCGGCCCATTGAACGACAGCGGCACGGTGCGTGGCCGCGCATCGGTCAGCCAACAGAATCGCGGCTCCTACATGGACCTTGCCAAGCGTCAGGACCAGGCGTTTTACGCGGCCCTGGACATGGATGTCAGCCCTGACACCACCCTGGGCTTCGGGGCCAGCTATGAGGATGTCGACGCCACACCGTGCTGGAGCGGCCTGCCGCGTTATCGCGACGGCAAAAGCCTCGGCCTGAGCCGCTCCACCTGCCTGGGCCAGGCCTGGAACGATTGGCAAAGCCAGCGCACCACGCTGTTCGCTGATCTGACCCATCACTTCAACGACGACTGGAAGCTCAAAGTCAGCGCCGTGCATAGCCGCAACCTGCAAGACATCAAATACGCCGCCAGCGAAAGCACCGTGGACTATGGTAACCCGGCCCCTACGCTCACCAGTTACGCCGCACTGCTGGATTACGATCACAAGGACTACGGCCTGGATGCCTACATTGATGGTCAATTTGAAGCGTTTGGCCTGCAACATGAGTTGATCCTCGGCGCCAATGGCAGCCGTGGCACTCAGGACGATGTCTATGCGATCCGCAACCTGCCCCAGCGCCAAAGCGTCTTCACCCCCAACCACCACTTCCCGGAACCTGCCGACGATACTTTCTGGCCCAACATGTACCGTGGCGGCACGGTCAAGGAAACCGCCACTCAATATGGTGCCTACGCCACCTTGCGCCTGCGTCTGGCCGAACCTTTGATGCTGGTTCTGGGCAGTCGCGTCAGTTGGTATGAAAACCGCCGTGAGTCCCTGAACCTGGCCTGGGGCGAGTGGGCCGACCAGGATGCACGCACCAAGGAAACCGGGGTGGTCACGCCGTTTGCCGCGCTGATCTACGACCTCAATGACAACCTTTCGGTGTACGCCAGCTACGCCGATATCTTCCAGCCACAAAGCTCCTACGCTACGGTCAGCGGTTCGGCCCTCAAGCCGAAAATGGGTGAGAACTATGAGTTGGGCATCAAGGGCGAATGGTTTGACGGGCGCCTGAACAGCTCCCTGGCGCTGTTTCGCGCCATCGAAAAAAACGCCGCCCAAACCGATTTCGAGACCCGCTGCGGCAGCTCCTCCGACGGCTACTGCTACACCGACACGGGCAAAGTGCGCGCCCAAGGGGTCGAGGCCGAGCTGAGCGGCGAATTGCTTGAACGCCTGCAGGTGTTCGGCGGCTATACCTACACGCAAACCAAGAACCTGAAAAACATCGACAGTGCCGCCGAAGGCGCGGTGTCCAACACCTACGTACCGCGGCATATGCTGCGTTTGTGGGGCGACTACCAGTTGGACGGTGCGCTGTCGAAATGGACAGTCGGCGCAGGCGTCAACGCCCAAAGCAGTAACTACCGCCTGCAAACCATCAAACTGGAGCAGGCCGGGTATGCGTTGTGGAGTGCACGCATTGCGTATCAGGTGGACGACACCTGGACTGTGGCGCTCAACGGCAACAACCTGTTCGATAAAAACTACTACCAGACCGTTGGTACAGCAGGCTGGGGTAACCTCTACGGGGAGCCGCGTAACCTCACGCTGAGCCTCAAAGGCAACTTCTAAGCACTGCATACCCCTCCTGTAGGAGCGAGCTTGCTCGCGAAAAACTCCCAGACACCGCGTTTATTCAGGAAGCACGCGTTATCGTTGACGTTTTTCGCGAGCAAGAACTAGGCGTCCCCCTCGCTCCTACAAAAAAGCCTTGTCCCGCCCCCTCCTTCCCGCCGGCAAAAGCTTTTCGTCGCTGGCAGGCAAATCCCCAGGTTTGTTCCTACACTCCAAAAAGCCATCATCGATTCTCGATTATTCTGAAATACCCGCCATACACGTCAACAAACCGTCATATCATGGAGGCCTTAAGAGGAGCAACGAAGAAAACGGACTAAAAGCCAAATCATTGACACAAACCCTCAATGGGGCCACCATTTAGCCATCACCCAGTAAATGCCTGCGTCTAGACAGCCATTACGGTTTACCCAGCAACAGAAGTCGTTCGATTTGCACCACTTGTAATGCATACCTGCCTTATGGATGAGCAAACGAATAGGAACGTTCTGGTGGTGTATTGAGGATCTGATGTATGCGCGGTAAATCGTCGGTTGATAGCCTGTTTTTGACTCGCACCGGTTTCGTTGAGTTTTTTGTCGTTTTCGTAAAACTGATCCATGGGCTGACCGCAATCTCGCCGGCGATCATCCTGCTGTTCTACCCGGATCCCGTCGCTGAGCACATGCGCACTCACTATCTGGGCCTGCTGGCGTTCTTTGCGATCCTGACCATTATCTTGTTCCAGGCCCTGGGGGTTTACTCCGATGACCTGTTCAGCAATCGCCTGCGTTTTCGCGTGATGCTGGTGGCGTGGGTCTCGGCGTTTTGCATCCTGTTGTTCATGTACCAGATCCTGCTCCTGTTCCCGCAGTTGAGCCCACGCAACCTGGTGTTCTGGTTTTCCGCGAGCCTGCTGCTGTTTGGCGTGGAGCGGATACTGATGCTGCGCCTGTACCGCCATTTGATGGATAACGGCAAATTCCTCCAGCGCACCGTGATCCTGGGCTTTACCGACACGGCCGTGCATGTGGCTGAACACCTGTCGCGCAACAGTGACATCCGTTCCGGCCTCATCGGTTTTATCGACGACCGTACCGAGCGCATTCCCAAGGAGTTGAGCCGCCTGCCCTTGCTAGGCAATACCCGCGACCTGGAAAAGCTGATCCGCTCCGAACAGGTCAACCAGGTCATGATCACCCTGCCCTGGGCTGCCGAGCAGCGCATCAATGGGCTGGTCAAGCGCCTGCGGCAGATGTCGGTGAACGTCATGCTGGTGCCGGATATGGCCGCACTGCGCTATGGCCATAACCGCATCACCGATGTGGGCGGCATCCTGATGTTCAACACCTCGCAGTTGCCGCTGCGGGGCTGGTCGCCGTTTATCAAGCGTTGCGAAGACCTGCTGCTGGCCAGCCTCGGCCTGTTGTTGCTGTCGCCGGTGATGCTGGTGACCGCCATCGCGATCAAACTCGATTCCAAGGGCCCGGTGCTGTTTCGCCAGAAGCGCTATGGCTACAACGACAACCTGATCCGCGTGTTCAAGTTCCGCTCGATGTACGTCGAGCAGACCGACCTCAACGCCGAAAACCAGACCACACGCCAGGACCCGCGCATCACCCGGGTGGGAAGGATCATCCGCAAGACCAGCATCGATGAGCTGCCACAACTGTTCAACGTGCTGCTGGGCAATATGTCGATGGTCGGCCCGCGCCCTCACGCCACGGCCACCAAGGCGGCCGGGATTCCTTTCGAGGAAGCGGTCAGCGAATACAGTTCGCGCCATCGGGTCAAGCCCGGCATCACCGGCTGGGCGCAGATCAATGGTTACCGCGGCGAGACCGATACGCTGTTCAAGATTCAGAAACGGGTCGAATACGACCTGGAATACATCGCCAAATGGTCCGTGTGGCTGGACCTCTACATCGTTTTCATGACGGTCCCGGCCGTTCTTTCCACCAAGGAAGTCTATTGATGAACCCACTTAACGGATTGATTCCCTGCATCATCTCCGGTGGTTCGGGTACGCGGTTGTGGCCGGTTTCGCGGCAGAACATGCCCAAGCCCTTCATGCGCATGCGCGACGACCAGAGCCTGTTGCAGAAGACCTTCCTGCGGGCCAGTCACTTGCCGGGCGTCGACAGCATCCTGACCGTGACCAACCGCGACCTGCTGTTTCGCACCCTGGACGACTACCGCGCGGTGAACACCCAGCGCCTGGGCCTCGACCTGCTGCTGGAGCCGTTTGGCCGCAACACCGCCGCCGCCATCGCCGTGGCCGCCTTGCACGTGCAAGAGCATTTCGGCGCAGACGCGCAGTTGCTGGTGATGCCGGCCGATCATCTGGTCCTCAATGAAGGCGCCTTTGCCCAGGCGGTGGAAAAAGCCCGCGCATTGGCCGAAGCCGGTTACCTGGTGACCTTTGGCATCCAGCCTGACCGAGCAGAAACTGGCTTTGGCTATATCGAACAAGGGCCGGCACTGGGCGCTGGGTTTCGGGTGCAGCGCTTTGTCGAAAAGCCCGACCTGGCCACCGCCCAAGGCTATCTGGACGGCGGCAAGCACCTGTGGAATGCCGGCATGTTCTGCTTCAAGGCAGCCACCCTGCTGGAAGAATTGGCCAGCCACGCCCCGGCGGTTCTAGAAGCGGCCAAGGCTGCACTGGAGCACAGCCAGAGCCTGCAAAACAGCAGTAGTCGCCAGCGCGAACTGAGCCCTGAAGGTTTCGGCACCGCGCCGGATATCTCCATTGATGTGGCGCTGATGGAAAAATCCGCCCAGGTCGCGGTCGTGCCCTGCGACATAGGCTGGAGCGATATCGGCTCCTGGGAAGCCCTGCGCCAACTCACGCCCAGTGACGACAATGGCAACCAGATCAATGGCGAGGCCATCCTGCACGACGTACATAACTGCTACATCGACTCGCCCAAGCGGGTACTCGGTGCGGTGGGCGTGCGCGATCTGATCATCGTCGACACTCCGGACGCACTGTTGATCGCCGACGCGCACCGCAGCCAGGACGTGCGCTATATCGTCGCCGAACTCAAGCGCCAGAATCACCCGGCGTTCAGTCTGCATCGCACCGTCACCCGGCCTTGGGGCACCTACACGGTACTGGAGGAAAGTACGCGGTTCAAAATCAAGCGCATCGTGGTCAAGCCCAAAGGCTCGCTGTCCCTGCAGATGCACCATCACCGCAGCGAGCATTGGGTGGTGGTCAGCGGCGCGGCGATGATCACCAATGGCGAGCGCGAAATCCTGCTCAACATGAACGAGTCCACCTATATTCCCGCCGGCCACAAACACCGCCTGACCAACCCCGGCATCATCGATCTGGTGATGATCGAGGTACAGAGCGGTGAGTACCTGGGTGAAGACGACATCGTGCGCTATGACGACATCTACGGCCGCGCGCCGGTTGAAGTGAAGCCCTGATGCGTACGTCATTGATCATCCCCACCCGCAACGCGGCCAGCCACCTGGACCGCCTGTTGCCAGCGCTGCGCATGCAGACCTTGCAGCCGGATGAAATGCTGGTGGTCGACAGCGCATCGAGCGATGACACCGTGGCGCGCTTTCGCGAATTCGGCGCCCGCGTGGAGCGGATCGATGCGCGTGATTTCAACCACGGCGGTACCCGGCGCTGGGCCAGTGAACAGGTGGGCGGCGACGCCTTGATCGTGATGACCCAGGACGCGATCCCCGCCACTGCCGAGACCTTCGCCAACCTGATCAGCGAGCTGCAACTGGACCCGCTCAATGGCGTGGCCTATGGACGGCAGCTGCCGCACCCCGGCGCCGGCGTACTCGGCGCGCAGTCGCGGCACTTCAATTACCCGGCGGCCAGCCGCACCAAGCGCCTGGACGATGCACCGCAACTGGGCATCAAGACCTGCTTCAGCTCTGACTCGTTTTCGGTGTACCGGCGCAGCGCCCTGAGCGCGGTGGGCGGTTTCCCCCAGGATGTGATTGGCAGTGAAGACGCCTATGTGGCCGCCCGCATGCTGCTGGCCGGTTACCAGGTGCGCTACGCCGCCAGCGCGCAGGTGTATCACTCCCACGATTACCGCTTGCTGGAAGAGTTTCGCCGCTACTTCGATATCGGTGTGTTCTACGGCCGCGAGCCATGGATTCGCCAGGCGTTTGGCGACGCCGGCGGCGAAGGCAAACGTTATGTGCTGGCCGAACTGCACGCATTGCGCGAGGCCAACGCGCTGTACCGCGCCCCCGAAGTGGTGGTGCGCAGTGCCTTTAAATTGCTGGGCTATCGCCTCGGCCACCTTGAACGCCACTTGCCCAACGCGCTTAAACGGCGCCTGGGCATGTTTTCCACCTACTGGACTTGAGCCGTCATGAAGACTATCAACCGACGTTCCCGTCTTACCCTGCTCAGCCTCTTGAGTGCCTCAATCTGGCTGGCGGGTTGTTCGACCCCCGCGCGGGTGCCGCTTCCTGACAACAATACGCTCAAGGCCGGCCATCAAGCGGCGCTGACCCTGGCCGACCTGCCACCGCCGCAGGTGCTGATCCAGAGCGGCGACTCGCTGCGTATCGTGCGTGATGCCCAGGAACCGGCGGCGGCCGATGACATGACGGTGTTCGTGGTACGCCCCGACGGCGTGATCTCGGTGCCCAACATTGGCCGGGTCAAGGCGGCCCTGCGCACGCCCGAAGACCTGGGCAAGGAAATCACCGAGAAGTACAAGCGCATCTACCGCGAACCTGCGGTGACGGTGAACATCGCCAGCGCACCGAGCAACAAGGTGTTTATCGGCGGTGCGGTGTCCAACCCGGCGTTTTTCGACCTGGCCGGCAACGTCAGCGTCGAGCAGGCGCTGCTCAGCTCCGGTGGTGTATTGCCCTCGGCGGATGCCTCCAACGTGGCCTTGCTGCGCACCGGTCCCGATGGCAAGTACAGGACGTACTTCATCAGCCTGGAGAGCATGCTGACCAACCCCAATCACCCGCGGGTGGCGTTGCAGCGCGGCGATTTGATCTTTGTGCCGCAGTCGGGCATCGGCGCGACGGTGGAGGCCGTGGACATGTACTTCACCAAGCTGTTTCCGATCAACAAGGGGATTGGCATTGGCTTGAATTACGACCTGAACAAGAGCGACGTGAAAAACAGCGGCAACACCATCTACAACAACCCAACCATCAACGCAGGCCAAGGTTTATGAAGCGGGCTTCGTATCACTCGAACCAAGCGTTCCCGCCTTTCGTAAACCCCATATGCAATGGAGTGATCCTGTGATCGAAATCCGCTCTCTTCGCGACCTGCTGCGGCTGTTCTTCATCTACCGCCGCGAATTCAAACTGGCCGTACTCACCACGATCGTCATCGCCGTACTCGGTGCCTTCCTGTTGCCGGCCCGCTACGAGTCGGACGCGCGCTTGCTGGTCAAGCCGGGGCGGGATAACACCACCTTGCCGATCGAGGCCGCCAACCGCCAGACGCTGATTGCCCCGAGCACCCAACACGACCCGATTGTCGACGAAGAAAAAATGCTCACGGGTCGGCCCATCGTGCATATCGTTGCCGAACGCTATAGGGCGATGACCGCCGAACCGCCGCAAGGCTTCTGGAAGGTCACCAAGTTCTACATCAAAAAGGGCGTTGGCGAAGTCATCAATGGCATTCGTAGTGTGCTGCAGTTCGTGGGCCTTGCCGAGAAACAAAGCCCGCTGGAGCGCTTGGCGACCTCACTGGAGAAGAACTTCACCGCCGGTCACGAGCCGGGCTCTTCGGTGATCGAGATTTCGTTCACCTGGGACGACCCGGCGGTGGCGCAAAAAATCGTCGAGACATGGGTCAACGCTTACCTCGAAGAACGTGCGCGAATTCTCGGGCGCAAGAGCCTGCATACCTTCTATGAAACCGAACGCGCCAAGGTGGCGGAGAATATCCAGAGCCTGAAAGATCAGCTGCAAGGTCGCTTGAAGCAGATCGATTCGATCAGTGTCGATGCGCGCCTGAAGAACCTGACCAACCAGATCGACCGCGTCACCGACGCCAAGGTCAGCGCACAGAACCAGATATCGGGGATTCGCAGCCTCCTGGCCAACGCCAGCCAGCAGATCAAGAGCCAGCCGGCAGACGTGGTCACGATGCGCGAAACCAGCCTCAACCCCACCCAGCTCGACCTCAAGCGCCAGCTCAATGCGCTGCAAGTGGAGCGGGCTCGGCTGTTGCGCACCTACCTGCCGGGTACCCCGCAGGTCAATCAGATCGAGCAGAACATCCGCGACATGGAAGCCCTCAGCGCCCAGGAAGCTACACGCCTGGAACGCTCGCAGAACACCGCGCCCAACAGCCTGGTGATCAACGTTAAACAGCAAATGATCGACGCCCAGTTGCAAGAGCGCAAACTGGCCGGGGAAATCGAGAACTACGACAAGACCCTTGCCGAACTGCGCGCCCAGCGTGACCAGGCGATGACTGATGAACCGCAACTCAACACCCTGAGCCAACAACTGCGCACGGCCGAAAAGAGCTATGCCTTGTACTCGGACAATCTTGAACAGGCGCGAATCGACCACGAACTGGACAACAGCCAGATCAGCAACATCGCCCTGATCGAACACGCCACCCTCAACCCGGCACGCGTGTTTCCCAAGAGTCTGCTGATGCTGCTGTTCGCCATTCCCGCCGGCGTGGCCGTGGGCTTGCTAACCATCTATGTGCTGTACCTGCTGGACCAGCGCATCCACGATGGCACACGGTTGCAGGAGATGTTCCATGTGCCGCTGTGGAGCAGCATTCCCGATGTGCAAGACGCAACGCCGGCAGCCGTCCCCGCCAGCCTCTACCGCCTGTACAGTCTGCTACCCCTGGACCGTATCGCCACCGAAGGTTTTGCCCTGGGCCTGACCTCGGCGCGGCATGGCGAGGGTGTGACCTTTATCGCCTCGCAACTCAAGCGTCTGCTGGAGGACCGTGGTCACCGCGTCTCGATCGATGGGACGAACGCGCCAACGCCAGGTGAAGTATTGCTGCTGGACGCCTCGGCGCTGTCCTCCAACCCACAGGCCTTCCTGACACTGCGCCGCGCCGACCAGATCGTACTGGTGATCGAGGCCCGCACCAGCACCGTACCGACTATCGAAAATGCCGTGTCGTTGCTGACCACCGCGTTCGGTAAAGTCGATGGCATGATCCTCAACCGCCGCCGCTTCGAAGTGCCGGCCAAGGTCCTGTCGCGGCTCAACAGCTGGCGCGGGGCGGCCTGATGCGTATCGCACTGCTGGCGCCGCTGCCACCGGAGCAGACCGGGATCGCCGATTATGCCGCGCACTTGCGCCATGCGTTGACCGAACAGGGGCTGGAGGTGGTGACCCCGCTCGCCGGCTGCCTGGACCTGCCTGAACAGTTGAAGCGTCTACAGGCCTTCGACTGGCGCAGCGTGGACCTGGTGCATGCCGAACTCGGGGGTGGACGCTTCGGTGAGTTCCAGGCGCTGGAGTACCTGCGCCGGGCGCAACCACACCTGCCGTTGACCGCCACGGTGCATGACCCGGAGCGCCTGATCTGGCGCCGGGCCAAGCTGTTTTTCCCCTTGACCTTGCTTGAACGCCTGCCCCACCCCCTGCCCAAGGCGGCAGCGCTGCTGGCCGACCCGTTGACCTTGCACGAAGAACGGCGCCTGGCCAAAGGCATGCGCCGCCTGATCACACTCACCCGCCTGGGCGGCGACTGCCTGCGCCAGCGCATGGGCCTGCGCCCGGAACAGGTGGCGGTGATTGCCCACGGCAACCTGCCCATCGTGCCCCAGGCGTTACCGCCACTGGCGCCGTTGCGCCTGCTGTATTTCGGCTTTATCTACCGTGGCAAGGGCATTGAGGACCTGCTCCAGGCCTTGGCCCAATCACTGGCCGCCCACCCGCAATGCCGAGGCCAGGTACGCCTGACCCTGGCCGGTGGCACCGCGCCGGAAATGACTTTTGACCCCGCCGGCAACTACCTCGATGGCCTGCGCGAGCAGATCAGCGCCCTGCATCTTGAGGATGTGGTGGACTGGCAACTGGACCTGCCATCGGCGCAGATCCCTTCTACGATCCAGGCGCACCATGTGATGGTGCTGCCCTATCGCGAATCGAAAAAACTCAGTTTCCTGGGGCAAATGCGCGGCACCAGTGGCGCGCTGTCGTGGGCCAATGCATGCGGGCGCGGGGTGATCACCTCCAACGCCCGCGCCTTTGCCGAAGAGGTGGCCGGCGGCAATGGCATCACCTATCAGCAGGGCGATACAGCGTCCTTGAGCAACGCCTTGAGCCGCTTGATCCTCGACCCGCAACAGGCGCAGCAATGGGCCGCCCGGGCTGGAGAAATCGGCCGCCAACGCCAGTGGGCCAACACGGCCCAGCGGTTTGCTGAATTATTTCGGGATGCTTGTGAGGAGTCGTTGCGATGAACCTGTCATCCGTTCGCCCACTGTGGCGCTACCTGCCGCTGGTGCTGTCAATCGCCGTCGGTAGCGCCCTGCTGTTGAGTGAAAAAGTCGATGCGCAGCCGGTGAACCTGGCCCCGGAGCGCACCGTCGTCTGGAAGGACTTTCTCGGCGTGAACGCGCACTTCCTTTGGTTCACGCCCGAGCAGTACCGCCAGCAGATCAAGCAATACAAGAAGCTTGGGTTGCAATGGGTGCGGGTCGACCTGCACTGGGATCGCCTGGAACCCAAGGAAGACGACTATCAGCTCAGCACCTTCGATGAACTGGACCGCACCCTGTCCGCCGAAAAACTGCGCTCGGTGTTTTACCTGGTGGGCTCGGCGCCCTTTATCACCACCGCCCCCAAGGGTGCGCAGTTCCAGGATCAGTACCGACCGCGGGATCCGGAAGTGTATGCGCTGCGCCTGGCACTTCTGGCCAAACGCTACCCCAATATTGATGCCTGGCAGGTGTGGAACGAGCAGAACCTGCCGAACAACTGGCGCCCCAAAGTCGACGCCAAGGAGTACGGGCAATTGTTATTGGCCAGTCACCAGGCCCTGAACCTTGCCGCGCCCGGCAAACTGCAGGTCATGGGCGGCATGGCGTACTACAGCCAGATGCCTCCCCGTGGCAAAACCCTGATGTTTGAAGCGCTCGGCGCACTGGGCGTGCAAAGCCTGGGCATGGTCGCGGCCTATCACCCCTACTCGATGACCCCGGAAACCGATGAGCCGGGCAAAAACGAAGTGCTGTTGCGCGGCGATCAACTCAATTCGATGCTGCACGGTGCCGGGATCAAGCAGGTCTGGGCCACTGAATGGGGCTGGTCCAGCTACGCCGGCCCCAAGGAAATGCAGGACCTGATCGGTATCGACGGGCAGGCCGATTACACCTTGCGCCGCCTGGCGTTGATGGCGTCCCAGGACTACCAGAAGATCTTCCTGTTCGCGCTGTCCGACCTCGACCAACGCGCCTCGCCACGCGACCAGCATTACGGCCTGCTGAACCTAGACGGCGAACCCAAGCCGGTTTACACCGCCCTCGCCCGCTTCCTGGAGATCACCGGCCCCACGCTTGAACCCGGCAACACGCCGCAGTTGCAGGACGTACCGGACAGCTTCTACAGCGTGGCCTGGACCCGCCCTGACGGAAAACACCTGCTGATGTATTGGAGTGCCAAAGGCAGCAGCATCAGCCTGCCCGGCATCAAACGCGCAGAACTGCTGGACCCGCTGACCGGCGCCCGGCAAACCCTGAGCGACGACAACGGTATTCGCCCGGTGGTGAAGCCAAGTTTGCAGATACTGGTGTGGTAGCCCTGGGCATGGAGAGCTGTACATGAGAATCCTCTGGATCGTGCCCTCCCTGCCGTGGCCGGCCACCAGCGGCGGCAAGACGCGGCAGTACCATTTGCTGCGCACCTTGAGTGAGCGCGGGCATCGCATCACGCTGCTGGCGCAATCGAAGACGCCGGCCGATGGGGCGGTGCACGCGGCCCTTGAACCATTGCTCGAACGCCTGATCGTGGTACCGCGCCGGCCACTGAAACATCCACTGACCCTGCTCGGCGGCCTGTTCGCGCCCTGGCCGCTGTTGACCACGGTCAACGGCCTGTCGGCACCGTTGCAGGCACAGTTTGCGCAACTGTTGAACGAGCGCTGGGACGTGATTCAGGTGGAACACAGCTACAGCCTGCAGCCGTTCCTGCGCACCCTGCAGCAGCAACAGCGCGAATTTGTGCTGACCGAGCACAACCTGGAATCGAGCCTCGGCGGCGCCACTTACGACCGCTTCCCGACGTGGGCCGCACCGTTTGTACAGTATGACCAGTGGCGCTGCCAGCAATGGGAACGCAAGGCGTTCGATGCCGCCGCTCATGTGGTCGCCGTGACCGAGGCGGACGCTCAGGCCATGCGGCCGTTGTCGTCGACGCCGGTAAGCGTGGTGGTCAATGGGGTCGACAGTCGTGCCTTTGCCGAGGTCAGCGCCGATGCGCAGAGCCAGCGCCTGTTGTTCGTCGGTAACTACGAATACGCACCGAACCTGGACGCCGTGCAGTGGCTGCTCGACGAGATCTTCCCCAGGCTCTGGTTGCAGTGCCCGAACGCACGCCTGGCAGTGGTCGGCTATGGCTTACCCGAACACTGGCGCGAGCGTTGGCCCGATGAACGTATCGAGTGGCTGGGTTTTGTTCCCGACCTGTGTGCCTTGCAACGCCGCTGCGCCGGTTTTGTCGCCCCGTTACGCCATGGCGGCGGCTCAAAGCTCAAGGTGTTGGAGGCGATGGCCGCCGGCTTGCCGCTGGTGAGCACGGCTCAGGGCGTGTCCGGGTTGGCGGTACAGCCACAGGTACATTACTTGGCCGGCGAAAACGCTGAGGCCCTGGCCGACGCCGTTGTGCGCCTGCTGGATGAGCCGGCGCTGGCCGGGCGACTGGCCGATGCGGCACGCGACTATGCGCGGCAATACCACGACTGGGCGGTGGCGGCGAATGAACTGGAGCACCTCTACCGCAGCTTGCTCACCGCCAAGGAGTCTCAGCCATGCGTGTAGCCCTGGACTATCGCCCCGCCACGGTTGCGCCGTCTTCAGGCATCGCCCGCCAGGTCGTGGCCCTGGAAGACGCCCTGCGCGCGCGGGGCAGCACGGAGGTGGTGCTGTTCACCGAAGCGCCCCTGGACCATCCGCAACGCCAGACTGCCGTTTGCCCGGCCTGGGCCAGCCCGCTGGACGGCCTGCAACGCCCACAAGTGCGCCTGCGGTTCGAGCGCAGGTTCTTGCCCAAGGCGCTGCACGAGCAGCAGATCGACCTGTACATCGCCACGGCCAATATGGGCTTGCCGCTGTGCCGTAAACCCGCCGGCACCCGCTATGTGCTAGTGCTGCATGACCTGTTTCAGCTGACCCACCGCAACTTCCATCGCTCCAAACTCAAGGCCCTGGCCTACCGCCTGATCGACGGGGCTTCGATTGCCTGGTCGGTGTGGCAGGCTGACCGGGTGTGGTGCCCTTCGCAGTTTTCCTGCAATGAAGCCGCGCGCCTGTTCCCCTGGGCCCGGGCCAAGTTTCGCGTGCTGAACAACTTGGTGCCCGAATTGAATGCAGCGCCAGAGCCACTGCCAACCCACCTGCCGGCACGCTACTGGCTGGTGGTGGGCACGCGGGAGCCACGCAAGAACATGGAATTTTTCCTGCGCCAATGGCAGGCCTGCCGTGCGCTGAACCCTGATGTGCCGGACTTGGTTCTGGTGGGCCACGCCAGCGATGTACCGGCGGCACTCGGTGACCTGCCGGGCCTGCATTGGTGCAGCGGTTTATCGGACGGGCAACTGCAAGCGCTCTACCGTCATGCCGCGTGCCTGTGGCAGCCGTCCTATGCCGAAGGCTTTGGCCTGCCGGTGGTGGAAGCCTTGAGTGTCGGCACGCCAGTAGCGGTGGCACGCGGCAGTGCCCTGGATGAAATCGCGCCGCCCAACGCCCCGCGCTTCGCCCCCCATGACGCCGAGCAATTGCGCAACGTCATGCAACAACTGGCAGCTGCCGACGCCACACAAGACGGCGAAACACAACGCGCCTGGGCCCGGCAATTTGCCGCACCGGCCTATCGCTCGCGCCTGGACACTTTGCTCAAGGAATTGGATCGCTAATGCTGCCAGGAAAATTCGTCAGTCTGCTGCTGGGCCTGGTGTTCGGCGGGTTGCTGTTGGCCCTGTCGCCGATCAAGGTCATGCTGGTCGTGGCCGGAGTGGCCGTGGCCTTGACGCTGATCCGCTTTCCCCTGTGGGGCTTGCTGATTTTCGCGGTATTGGCCACCAGTATTCCCTACACCACCTTGCAACTGGGCATCCGCACCACCGTCAGCGAGGCGGTACTGGGGCTGACCTGGGTCGGGGTGTTCTGGCAATCGTTCATCGGCAAGACGCGTGGTTTCATGCTGTGGCGACCGACCGAGCGGGCGCTGATGTGGCTGATGCTATTCAGCACCATTCCGTTTATCTGGGGCATGCTGATCATCCATGCCGAAGGCAACGGGCCGGTGAACTGGGTGCGCTGGCTGATGAACCTGTCGATGTTGTTCATCGTGCCGCTGCTGCTGCGCACCGACGCCGACCGCGACAAGGTGGTGGTCGCCCTGTTGCTGGGTAACCTGGCGATGCTGCTGCTGTCGATCTTCATGTTCCTGAAAACGCGCAACGCGATGTCGATGATCGATATTCTCACCGACCTCAAATACGCCCACCCGGAAGCGGTGAAGGATATTTTCTCTGCCAACTATACGCGCATGGCCTCGCCCTGGGTGCACCCTAACCTGACCGGTGGCGTGCTGGTGCTGTTTATCCCCCTGGCGCTGTTCTATGGCTGGACCCGCAGCGGCTGGCGCCGGGCGCTGGGCCTGGCGGTGGCGGTGCTGGGTTGCGCCGGCCTGCTGCTGAGTATTTCCCGTGGCGCCATCGTGGCCCTGGCGCTGGTGCTGATCTGGCTGACCTACAAGCGCGTGCCTAACAGCGGGCGCATCATCGGTATCGGCGTGGCGTTTGGGGTTGCGCTGGTGATGTTCTATCCGCCGTTGCAGGAGCGCTTGCTGACGATCTTCTCGTCCACCAATGCCAGTACCGAAATCCGCTTCGACGAGTACGCAAGATTCCCCGAGGCCATGTCGACATACCCCCTGGGGATCGGCTTCAAGATCGACCCGCCCGTACCCGGCACCAACCTGTTGGGCATCTCCAACCTGTGGCTGAACTTCATCTACAAGGTCGGCATTCCGGGGATGCTGTTGTTTATCACCGTCACGGTGTTGTGGTGGCGTGAAGTGCGGCCCCTGGGCCAGGTGCGCAAGGTCACCGCCGACAACGCCCTGTGGCTGGGGTGCATATGCGGCGTGATGGCAGCGCTGCTGACGGGGATTTTCGACCACTATTTCAGCTTCACCTTTGTACTGATCGCGCTGTTCTGGCTGTTGATGGGCATGAGCCTGCAACAGGTGCGTCTGCGCCCCTCCATTACCGCCCCTGTTGCTGCTATTGCGCCAAAGGATAACCAACCATGAAGCACCGGATGATCCACTCCACCGATTTGCGCGACCGCCTCCCCACGCTGGCCGCTGAAATGGGCGTGAGCCTGTCGGACCTGGAAGAGGCGCTGGACTGGTGCCTGGCCAACGACGTGGTATTTGAAGAAGGCGAAGGCGACAACAAGCGCTTCTGGATCAGCTCCATCGACCTGGAAACCGCGATTGAGCCCCCGGTGGCGCGCCGCCTGTTCCACCGGATGAAACAGGACCTTGCGGCCCAGCTACTGCCGCGTTACGGCAAAAACTGGGCAACCGTCAAAGACCGGTGGCGCAGTGTCTGGGACATGGCCTACAACATCTTGATCAACAAGATCCCCAGCCACCATGTGCGCATTGCCTGGCTGCGCCTGGGTGGCGCGAAGATCGGCAAAGGCTCCAGCTTGTGGCGTAACACCGAAGTGCTGGGCATGCACAATTTGGTGGTCGGCGACGATTCGGTAATCGGTTGGCATTGCCAGGTGGACGCCCGCGCCGGGCTGGTGATCGGTAACCACGTGGCGATCGCCTCCCACGTGCTGATCATCGCCGGCAGTCATGATTTGCAGGCACCGGAGTTCTGGTCGATTTCCGGGCCGATCTACATCGACGACTATGTGTGGATCGGCAGCCGGGCGTTGATCGGCTACGGCACGCACCTGGGCTATGGTTCAGTGATCAGCGCCAATACCGTGGTGGCCAAGGCTGTGGCCCCCTACAAAATCATTGGCGGTTCCGGGGCCAAAATCATGGGCGAACGTTGCCATGATCTGAACTACAAGGTGGGTGGCAAAGGCCTGTTCACCCTGTTTCACTGATGTTCGGCAGCACGCTCTGGCTGACCGTCGCGACCCTCGCAGGGCTGGTCGCCGGTTTCGCCCGCGAATGGCTGCTGGTGGCGGCCTGGGGCGCGGGCAGTCGCAGCGACGGGTTTCTGGTGGCGGTGTTTTTGCCCGAAGCATTGCGCATGACCCTGGCCGCCGGCTTGCTTGCGGCGGCTGCCCTGCCCCTCTATCAACAACGCGACCCACACCGCCAGCAGGCCTGGCTGGCCAGCCTGTCCCCACGCCTGCTGGGAGTGGGCCTGGCCCTGTTTGCCGTACTAGCGCTGGGCGCGCCGCTGTGGGTGCGCCTGATCGGCCCCGGCCTGGACGCCGCGGCCCATGCCGAAGCCGCCGCTAACTTGCGTTGGCTGGCGGCCTGTGCGCCGGGCCTGGTGATGCATGGGCTGTTCAGTATTCCCTTACAGGCACGCCAACGTTTTGTCCTGCCGGGCCTGGGCTCTTTACTGTTCAATCTGCCACCGGTGCTGTACCTGTTTATCCGTGGCAGTTCCAGCGACAGTGCCGAACTGGCCATGAGTTTTTTTGCCGGCAGTGTGTTGATGTGCCTGCCATTGCTGGTGCCGGTCTGGTCTTTCGGCTGGCGGCCGTGGCAGGTCAGCGGCGACTCGCTGGCAGGCCGCGAATTGCTGGGGCGTATCGGGCCGTTGTTGGCCAGCAACGTAGCCAGCCAGGGCCTGGCGCTACTGGAGCGATTGATCGCCAGTTTCCTCGGGGAAGGCGCGGTGACGTGGGTTAACCTCGCACGCAAGCTGATCAACCTGCCATTGATCGCCCTGATGAGCCTCAACCAAGTGCTGCTGGGCATGATGAGCGGCGAACAAGGCCAACAGCGCCTGGCCCTGCTGCGCCGCGGCCTGGATGCAGCGACCCTGCTGAGCCTGCCTGCGGCCTTCGGCCTGATTGGCGCCAGCCCCACGCTGATCCATCTGCTGATGCCCGCCCAGAGCGTCGACGGCCCACTGCCGGCGCTGCTGGCCTGGTTCGCCACGCCACTGGTGTTTGGCGCCTGGAACGCGATGCTCGCCCGCTATGCCTATGCCAGCGGCGACACGCGCCTGCCGCTCAATTGCGAACTGCTGGGCAGCCTGGTCAACGCCGCCTTGCTGGTGGTGCTGCCCTATTGTATCGGCCTGCCGGGGATCGCCTTGGCGGCGTTGGGTGGCGTCGTGGTGACGAACCTGTTGCTGATGCACCGCCAGCAACTGCTCGGCCAACTGGGCTGGCCGTTGCAGTGGGGCTTGAGCGGGGTGCTGTTGGGTGTGGCGGCGCTGGCCCTGCACCCCTTGCACAACGATGGGTGGCAGTTGGGGTTGAGTAGCCTGGCCGGCGCGCTGGTGTTGGTGGGGTTGGGGCTTTGGCTCAAGCCGTGGAAAGCCTGAGGCCGGCTCCCACCAGAACGGTGGGAGGGGACCTGTTCAATCTTCCAGCGGCTTGGGGGCTTTGTTGCCGGGCTTGGCGGGTTTGGCGCCCTTGGCCGCAGCCGCTGGCGCGGCTGGAACAGGCTCCGGCCCCGCAGGTGCGGCAAGCTCCTTTTCCGCCTGAGGCATCTGGTCGATGGCGCTGAAGAATTCCTTCAGGTCGAGGCTGTCCGGTGGCACGGTTTTTTCGAGTTTCTTCTCGCCGTCCTTGCCGATCAGGATCACCTTGGTGCCGCTGCCGACGCCGAGCTTGAGGGCGCGTATCAGCGCGTTGGTTTCAGGCGGCGTGAGCTTTTTGCTGTCCTTTGGGTCCTTGGCGAACTTCTCTCCTTCAGCGCCAATGCTGCCGAACTTCACGGTATAGAACACCATGCTGCGCTCTTCGAAGGACTGCTTGGTGGCAGCCTCTTCCAGTTGTTTCTTCAGCGTTGCCAGTGTCGGGTTTCCAGCATCAAGCTCCACGACCACCAGGGGGCGCGTCTTGCCCAATTCCTGCTTGAGCGGATTATCATCAGCGGCCAACAACGGCCCCGTAAAAGCCATCAAGGTAGCCAGGGTCAGCGACCGGATGAGCATGCGCACCTCCTTTGAATTCCATGCAGGGTTCTTGAGTTTCATGTCTGCGACAGCCAAATTCAAGGATGATTCCTACACCACCTTGAGAAGCGTAGGTCAGGAAGCCCGCTACGCAAGGGCTTGGACAGTGGCCTGGTCATTGTTTCTTCCGGTTACGAGACCTTCCACTGCGGCCAATGCCGGGCAAAAACCGGGGCCACGACAGGGTCGCTGTCTACCCGCTCCAGGCTCTGCGCGAAGCCCGGCGCCAGGTTGCCGAGCACCTCTCGCGCGTCGTCCCAACGCGACACCGCCGCCGCCATGATGCCCAGTGCATTCGGCGCGTTGCTCGGGGTAAACAGCTGGCCGGCAAACTGATCGGCAAACACGACCCAGGCCTGGTGCAGGTAGCGCCGTGTGCCGCTGACCAGTTGCGCTTGCTGCGCTTCATCGGCATTGCCCAACCAGCGTTGCGGGTAGTCGATGATACCGATCGACGAATAGCAGTTGGCGGCTATGTACAGCAAGCCGCGCAGGATCTGCGTACGATCGCCGGCCAGCAATTCGGCCTTGGGATACTCCAGGCCCAGGTGGATCAGGATCGCGGCGCTTTCGGTCAGTACCTGGCCATTTGGAGTGACCAGAGTGGGGATCTGCTTGAGTGGATTGATACGTGCAAGAGCGTCGCTACCCTCGCCGTCCTGCCAGGAACTGGCCTCCACGCGATGCCACGGCACTGCGCAGCGCTGCAGGGCGATTTCGATCATGCAGGAACCGGATTCGTCGGTGCCATAAAGGGTGTACATGGGCGTTCCCTCCTGAGCGATGGGCAATATTGAGCCTGTGGTCGATTACCTAGAATAGCCCCATCTGCCCGCCCACCAGGGTACCGAAATCATCATTCACGAATGGCAGTATCGCGTCGGCCACGGGCTGGAATTGGCGCGTGACGTAGTGGTCGTAGTCGATGGGCGCCTGCCGCACTTCCAGCGGTTCCGGGCCGTTGACGCTGATCACGTAGCTGATCCAGCCACCGCGCTGGTACTGGCGCGGGCGGCCCAGGCGGTCGTTGTACTCGTCTGCCAGGCGCGCGGCGCGTACGTGGGGCGGGACGTTGCGTTCGTAGTCGTGCAAGGGCCGGCGCAGGCGTTTACGGTAGATCAACAACTCATCGAATTCGCCGCTCAAGGTACGCCGCACGTAGTCGCGTATGTAGTCTTGATGGGGTTGGCGATGGAAGATGCGTTGGTAGAGTTCCTGCTGGAATTGCCGGGCCAGGGGCGACCAGTCGCTGCGCACGGTTTCCAGGCCTTTGTAGACCATTTCTTCGCTGCCACCTTCGCGCACCACCAGGCCGGCATAGCGCTTTTTGCTGCCCTCCTCGGCGCCACGAATGGTCGGCATCAGGAAGCGGCTGAAGTGGGTTTCGTATTGCAGTTCCAGGGCGCTTTGCAGGCCGTACTCGTTGCTCAGGTGCGCGCGCCACCAGTCGTTGACGTGCTGCACCAGCGCCAGGCCGATGCGATTGGCATCCTGCGCAGAGTGCGCGCTGCCCAGCCAGACAAAGGTGGAGTCGGTGTCGCCGTAGATCACTTCATAACCCTGGGCCTCCACCAGCTCGCGGGTCTGGCGCATGATCTGGTGCCCCCGCAGGGTGATCGAGGACGCCAGTCGAGTGTCGAAGAACCGACAGCCGCTGGAGCCGAGCACACCGTAAAAGGCGTTCATGATGATCTTCAGTGCCTGGGAGAGCGGCGCATTGCGCTCGCGCTTGGCCTCTTCGCGGCCTTCGGACACCCGGGTGACGATGGACGGCAGGCAATGCCGGGTGCGGGAGAAGCGCGCCCCGCGAAAGCCTTCCACCGAGTCACTGTCGTCGGGATGCTTGAGGCCTTCGATCAAGCCGACCGGGTCGATGAGGAAACTGCGGATGATCGATGGGTAAAGGCTTTTGTAGTCCAGCACCAGCACCGATTCATAGAGGCCCGGGCGCGAGTCCATGACAAACCCGCCGGGGCTGGCCTGGGGCGGTTTGTCACCCAGGTTCGGCGCCACAAAACCCTGGCGGTGCATCAACGGCATGTACAGGTGGGTGAAGGCGGCCACCGAGCCGCCGTTACGGTCGGCCGGCAAGCCGGTGACGCTGGCGCGTTCCAGCAAGAACTTGAGCAGCTCGGTCTTCTCGAAAATCCGCGTGACCAGTTCACAGTCCTTGAGGTTGTAGCGCGCCAGGGCGGGCTTGTCCTCGGCGAACATGCGGTTGATTTCGTCCATGCGCTGGTACGGCGTGGAGATGTCCTTGCCTTCGCCAAGCAGGGTTTGCGCGACGTTTTCCAGGCTGAAGGACTCAAAACTCCAAGTGGCCGAACGCAGCGCTTCGATACCGTCGATGATCAACCGCCCCGCCGCCGCCGCAAAGTAGTGATTGCGGCTGCCGTGTTCGCGCCAGGCCATGGCTTCACCGCCACGCCCCAGCAACAGCGGCACGTTCAGGCGTTGGGCGTGTTCGTGGAGTACGCGCAGGTCGAACTGCACCACGTTCCAGCCGATGATCGCGTCGGGGTCGAAAGTGGCCAGCCATTGGTTAAGGCGTTCCAGCAGTTGGCCGCGGGTGTCGCAATAGTCGAGCTTGAAATCCACGGCGTCGGTTTTGTTCGGCGGGCCGAGCATGTACACCTGGCGTTCGCCGCAGCCTTCGAGGGCGATGGAATAGAGATCGCCCTGGGCGGTGGTCTCGATGTCCAGGGACACCAGCTTCAAGGGAGGGCGATAGTCGGGGGCGGGCTTCATCTGCGCGTCGAGCACGGTGCCACTTGCATCAGCGGTGCCACCGAACCAGACGGGAGCGGTGATAAAACGCTCCATCATGTAGCGCTCCGGCGGGCGCACGTCACCTTCGTAGACATCGACCCCGGCAGCGCGCAGGCGCTTCTCGATATCCATCAACTGGCGGTGCTGACGGGCATACAGGCCCAGGACTGGGCGGTGATGAAAGTCGCACAGCTGCAACGGGCGCAACTCAAGATCACGTTCCCCCTTGAGCAGCCAGTCGAGCGGCTTGCGGTGGGCTTGCGGGATGAACACCACCGAGGTCTGCACGGGTAGGCGAATGCACCGTGGCCCTTGGTCGGTGGCCAGCCAGAAGCTGACCTCGGTGCCCGCCGGGGTATCGCGCCAATGCCGGGTCAGGACAAAACCCTGCTGTAAATCCACCGTACCGCACCTCAAGAATCGCGTTCAGGGCGTGATTCTACTCGGCATCCGTGCAAACGCGTCGGGTAAACGCACACGCAGTGCGCAATCGCATAAATTTGTTGCAGGACATTAATAGTAATTACTATCATTTGCACCGGAGTCTTATCCGCGCAGTGAGGAAGCGCGACGTTGTTGCCCACTTCCTCCCAGTTGACGGTTCGCCGTCAGGATCGACCATGCCCATCTGTCACCCTCTCGCTGTGCCGTTTCGCCCTGCCCTGCTTGCCTTGTGCTGCTCCCTGAGTGTTGCGGCACAGGCGGCCACCCCATCGACGTCAGACAACGTGCTGGAGCTGGGTGCCACCAGCATCAATGCCGAAGCGCCGGCGCCCACTGCGCTGCCCCCCGAGTTTGCCGGCGGCCAGGTTGCACGTGGCGGCCAACTGGGTGTGCTGGGCAACCAGGACATCATGGATGTGCCCTTCAGCATGTCCTCCTACACCGAGAAGTTGATTCGTGACCAGCAGGCAGAAACCGTTGGCGATGTGCTGCTCAATGACTCCTCGGTGCGCCAGGCCTCGGGGTATGCGAACCAGTCCCAGACGTTCATGATTCGTGGCCTGCCGTTGAATGGCGACGACATTTCCTATAACGGTTTGTACGGCATCCTGCCGCGCCAGATCATTTCCACTGACGCCCTGGAGCGCGTGGAGGTATTCAAGGGCCCTAACGCCTTTATCAACGGCGTCACCCCCACCGGCTCGGGGATTGGTGGCGGCGTGAACCTGCAACCCAAGCGCGCCGATGATGCGCCACTGCGTCGCTTCAGCACCGACATCAGCAGTGATGGCCGGATCGGCGAGCACCTGGATATTGGCCAGCGCTTTGGCGATGACAACCGTTTCGGCGCACGGGTCAACCTGTCCCAGCGCGAAGGCGATACCGGCATTGATGATGAGAGCCAGCGTTCGAAGCTGTTTGCCGTCGGCCTCGACTACCGCGGCGATGCGTTGCGCTTGTCCGGTGACTTTGTGTATCAGAAGCAGCGTATCAACGGCGGGCGCAACTCGGTCTTTCTCGGCAAGATCACCCACGTGCCGGATGCCCCTTCGGCAGACACCAACTACGCACCGAGCTGGAGCAGTACCAACCTTGAGGACACCTTGGGCATGCTGCGCGCCGAGTACGACCTCAACGAACACTGGACCGCATACGCAGCAGCCGGTGCCAAACACAGCCGCGAAATGGGGCGCTACTCGTCGGTGACCCTGAGCGATAATCTCGGCAATGCCAGCGCCAGTGGCTCGACTATCGCCCACGAAGAAAACAACACCAGCGCGATGGGGGGGCTCAATGGCCAGTTCCAGACCGGCCCGGTCAGCCATCGGCCCAACTTCGGCCTGGCCGGCATCTGGACCGAGGCGCGCAACGCCTATGTGTTCGCCAGCGCAAAAACGGCAACCAACATCTATCACCCAGTGACCGGCGCGCCACCGGCCCTCAATAGCCCGCGCAATACGCCAGGTACCGACTTCAGCGATCCGACCATCACTGGCAAGACTTTCGTGCGCAGCCTCGCGGTATCCGACACTTTAGGGTTCTTCGACGACCGCTTGTTGGTTACCGTCGGCGCACGTCGCCAACAGATGGTGGTGCAAAGCTACAACTACATGAGCGGCACCCGAACGGCCAACTATGACGAGTCGATCACCACGCCGGTCTACGGCATTGTGTTCAAGCCGTGGGAGCATGTTTCGCTGTATGCCAACCGCATCGAAGGCCTGGCCCAGGGCCCGACATCGCCGCTCAAGTCCGGCAGTCTTACCGTCATCGGTGGCGGCCAGGCTTATGCGCCCGCCCGCTCCAAGCAGATCGAGGCCGGCGTCAAAGTCGACATGGGTACCTACGGTGCGACCTTGGGTGTCTACCGTATCGAACAGCCAGGCGCGGGCTATGCCGAAGCCATCGACGCCACCACTGCCCGCTATGTGCGTGAAGGCCAGCAGATCAACAAGGGCGTCGAGCTGAACGTCTTTGGTGAGCCCGTCAGCGGGCTACGCCTGCTGGGCGGAGTGACGCTGATGAAGACCGAACTCAAGGGCACCCTCAACGGCGCCAACGATGGCAACCGCGCCATTGGCGTACCTTCATTCCAGCTCAACGCCGGCGTCGACTGGGATGTGCCTGCCTTGCCGGGTGTGACCCTCAACGGCCGTATGCTGCGCACCGGCGGCCAGTACGCCGACGCAGCCAACGAGCTGAGCCTGCCGGCCTGGAACCGCTTCGACGTGGGTGCGCGCTACACCTTCATGCTGCAACAGCGCGAGGTGACTGTGGGTGCCACGGTGGAGAACGTGGCCAACCAGAAGTATTGGGAATCGGCCCAGGGTGGATTCCTGAGCCAGGGGGATCCGCGGGTGGCGAAGTTGTCGGCGACGATTGATTTCTAACCTACCTGAGTGGCCAGCGCATCTTAATGAGGAGAATGCGCTGGCAATATCAAATAGCTATATAGGAAGATAGCGCGATTCAAGAAAAGGATTTCGCGCATGTCGTTCGTCCCCCGCCGTCTGGCCCTGACTATTTCGTTGGTTGTTTCCGGCGCCTCGCTTTCTCCTGCCAGCCATGCTCAAGTACTCATCGATACCCCAACAAATACCCCGCTTACCGTGGGCAGTGGCTATTTTTACGATCCCAGTTTGTGGGTGACCAAGACCGGCAGCATCACCACCCATACGACCGCCGTCAGCGTTCGCCAAAACCTGCCTGATTGGCAACGCAATGTCTTCATTCAAAATGACGGCTCGATCAGTGCCGAGAGGTTCGACGCGATCAGCCTGGGCGCTGCGACCGATGTGCGCATCGACAACACCGGGGTAATCTCGGGCGCCCGGCATGCAATCTCAGGCGAACAACTCAATTTGCTGAGCAACAATGGCACACTTACCGGACGTGACGGCGCTGGGGTTTCGGTAACGGGTGATGCCACGGTGTATAACTACGGCACGATCACTGGCGGCCGAGAGGGGCGCCTGGAGAATATCGACGGCGATGGCCTACGCATAGGAGGCATTGCCCACATCGAAAACTCTGGCGTTATCCGGGCATTGGGCGCCAGTGGAGCGAACAACAATGGCCGAGCCAACACCAGCGATGGGGTATCGATTGGCGGTGGCTACCTGTTCAACGGCGGCAGGTTTGATCCTTCCACAGGCATTCCACGTACCGGCTCAATCACAGGTGCCGACAATGGCCTCTTAGTAAGTGATGGCCATGATGGGGCGGCAACCGGCGCAACGGAACTGAGAAATTTCGTCGACCTGCGTGGGCTTGATGGCTATGGCGCGCGTTTTATCGGTAATTTCGACGACCGGGTATTCAACGGTGCCCTGATCAGCGGAGGTAATGGTGTAGCCCTGGACATGGGGGGCGGCAACGACACCTTGACGTTGTACCCCGGCGCCCGTTTTGAGGGGTTAGTTGACGGCGGCGCAGGGCATAACACCATGATTCTGGAGGGCTACCAATATTATCCGTCAGATACGCGTGAACCCGACGGGACGGTCGAGGCGACGCGCAATTTCGACTTGCTACAAGTGCGTCGCGGCTACTGGCTGCTCAATGGTCGCGGCGATTTCAGCGAAGGCGCGCGCCTCTCTGCCAATGGTCACTTAAACAACCAGGGCCACATCGCTGGTGACGTGATCGTCGACCAAGGCGCGACTTACCGGGGCCGAGGCTCAGTCAACAATCTTACCGTCAGCGGAAGGTTGATCACGGATACCGTTGTCGGCGCTCCTCAGGTCAACGGCAACCTGATCATGAAGCCAGGCTCTACATTCGAGTTCGCTACTTATCCCGACGGCAGTGCTGCGACAACCCATGTGGTCGGCAATGCCAGCCTCAACGGTGCCTATTTGTGGCCGCAGCCGGGTTACTCGATGGAGTATCCCTGGCACAGCACGTACACCGTCCTGCAAGCAGGCAGCATCACGGGTACCTTTGATGAATCCAACCTGCGCAGCTACTACGCCTTCCTGTCGCCAACGCTCAGCTACGAAAATAACCGGGTGAACCTGAGCTACACACGCAACGATGTCGAGTTCATCGATTACGCCCGTACCAGCAACGCCGCCCGCGCAGTCAACAGCATCGAGTCCATCAAGTGGAGCCACTGGAGCAACTGGGATGGCACTTTCCCCCCGCCCTCCATGATGCCCAACCCCAACCCGCTCTACGACGCGCTGCTGGCTACCTCGGAGACCACGGCCAGCGCCGCGCTCGAGGCTCTGGCAGGCAGCAGCAACGCCAACCTCGCCAGTGCCACACTGGCGGCCAGCAGCCAAGTGGCCACGTCCATGCTGTCGGCCATGCGCCAGATGAGCAGCAGTTCAAGCTTGCTCGTCGGGCTTGATCCAGTACAAACACCTGAGCTGGCCATAACTGGCATCCCCAGCAGTGCACGCAACTTGAATGATCCAAACGCGCGAGGCCGCGTGTGGCTGCAAGGTATCGGCAGCTACGGCAAGCTTGATGGTCAACACGGCAATGCGTCTTCACAGCAACGCACACAAGGCAGTCTGCTGGGTGTTGACTGGTCCTTGTCGCCTCTCTGGCGCCTGGGTGTACTGGGCGGCTATTCGAAGACCGATATGGACAGCCACAACGTCGATAATTCATTACGCAGCTGGCACGCGGGGGCATATGCCGTACGCCAGGATGGCCCACTGGCGTTGCGCCTGGGGGCTGCGTACAGCCAGCACAGGGGTAACAACAAGCGCACAGTGGAGTTCGCAGGTTTCAGCGAGCGCCCCAAGGGTGATTACGATGCCGATAGCCAGCAAGCCTTTGCCGAGCTGGGTTACATGCTGGGTAACGGCCGATTGAATATCGAACCCTTCGCCAACCTTGGCTATCAGCGCTATCACCGCGACAGCTATCGCGAGAAAGGCGGCGATGCTTCTCTTAAGGTGGATGCGCAAACCCAGGACAATGTCAGCAGTACCTTCGGGGTGCGCCTGGCTCATCTCAGCCAACTGGACAATGGCATCAGTCTGACGCCGCAAGCCAGCTTCGGCTGGCGGCACCTCTATGGCAATGTCGACAGCAAGACTCGGCAGGCTTTTTTGATTGGCGGCGACGCGTTCAATATTGAAGGCAGCGCACTGGACCGCGACAGCTTGATGCTTGAAGTGGGGTTGGCGGTGGGTTTGTCTGCGCAGCAGAACGTGAGTGTCGGCTACAACGGTGAGTTGGGCAGCAATAGCCGCAATCATGCGGTGGTTGGCCAGTGGCAGATGAGTTTTTAAAAACGCCTGCAGCAATCGAGTGCACGCTGCCGGGAAGCTTCCGCGAAGACGGGCATCAGCCATGATGCCCGTTCGGGTCAGGCTGGGCTCAGATAGCTTTCGATATTGCCCATTTGTTCGTCCCAGCCACGGGAGTTCATCTTGAAAGCTTTCTGACGACGCGCTTCAGGCACCTGGTCAAAACCGGACTCGACGACCCGTAACAGAATGCCTGGAGCGCGATCTTCAATCGTGAACTCCACCAGCGTCGGTGTTTCCTTGTCGTAGTCGACGCCCTCTTCCACTGCGAAAGGATGCCACCAGAAAGAAAACAGCGTTTGGGGCAGGATGCGTTCGATCCTGGCCTTCCACACGACATGTTCGTAACCTGGGTAGGTAATTGGCGCTTCGATGGTTTCCCCGGGCACAAAGGTTTTACCTTCAAGCGCGATACCGAACCACTGACCAAATTGATCGGCCTGCGTGAGTGCCTCCCAGACCTGTTTACGTGATGCGTTGAGCAGGACTTTGCGTTCGATGCGATCTAATACGTGCATAAGTCACCTCCTTCATTGAACAGTAGGCGACATCAACCAATGCGCAACCTTGCGTTGTGCGCGATGATGATGACCCTCTCCTTGCCTGGCCATAGGTTATGACTGACCCACTGAATGGAAGTTGCTTGTGCAAAGGCGTGCGCTACCAAGTGGACAGCCTGGACATGCCCATCAGCCACTGCCACTGCGAAAGCTGCCGCAAGGCGCACGCGGCCGCGTTTGTTGCCACGGCCGGGGTGATGCGAGAGCATTTTCGCTGGACGCAGGGTGAGCAACTGCTGACGTCCTTTGAGTCTTCGCCAGGCAAGTTCAGACATTTCTGCTCACGCTGCGGCTCACATCTGATCGCCGAACGTGGGCATCAGCCCCACGTGATCGTGCGGGTGGCGACGCTGGATGATGATCCGGGCGTCAGGCCCACCTCGCATATCTGGACGGCCCATGAAGTGCCCTGGCTGGCCTATGACGGCGTAGCGCGCTGGGACGAGTGGAAGGTTTGAGTCAAACCCGCGGATCGCCCGGAGCCTTGGCCGGCGCCGCATATTGCGGCTTGAGGTGACCTTCCTGGTCGAGCAGCCAGGCATCCATGATCTGTCGCACCACAGGCCCGGCTACACGGCCGCCGGCCTCACCGTTTTCGATCATGACTGAAATCACGATTTTCGGGTGTTCGGCCGGCGCAAAGCCGACGAACAAGGCGTTATCGCGGTGCCGCTCCAACGTCTTGTTGCGGTTGTAGCGCTCACCCTGCTTGATCGCCACCACCTGGGCGGTACCACTCTTGCCGGCGATGCGGTATTGCGCACCTTGTGCTGCCGCTCGGGCGATACCGCGGGGATCGTGCATCACCAATTGCATGCCGTGGTTGACCTGCTCCCAGTCACGCGGGTCCTTGAGCACCACGTTGGGCATTGGGTGTTCATCTACAGGAGCCACGCCATTGATGGTCTTGGCCAGGTGCGGGCGGTTCCATACACCTTTGTTGGCGATCAATGCTGTGGCCTGGGCCAATTGCAGTGGCGTCACCTGCATATAGCCTTGGCCAATGCCGAGGATCACGGTTTCGCCTGGGAACCACGGCTGGCGACGGGTCGCACGCTTCCAGGCTTGGGATGGCATCAGGCCGGCAGATTCTTCGAACATATCCAGGGATACTTTCTGGCCCAGGCCGAACTCGGCCAGATAGTCGTGCAGGCGATCAATTCCGAGTTTATGGGCCAGGTCATAGAAGTAAGTATCGTTGGAACGCATGATGGCCGCGTCCATGTCCACCCAGCCGTCACCGCTGTGGTTCCAGTTGCGGTATTTATGGTCAAAGTCTGGCAACTGATAATAACCCGGGTCGAAGACTCGGGTTTGTGGGGTAACAACGCCACTGTCGAGACCGGCGATGGCCACTTCCGGCTTGATGGTTGAACCCGGCGCATAAAGCCCGCGTAGCACGCGGTTGAACAGCGGTCGGTCAATGGAGTCGTGCAGCGCGGCGTACTCCTTGAAGCTGATGCCGGTGACGAACAGGTTCGGATCGAAACTCGGTTTGCTGACCATCGCCAGTACTTCCCCGGTTTGCGGGTCCAGGGCGACCACTGAGCCGCGACGGTCGCCCAAGGCCTCTTCGGCAGCCTCCTGTAGCTTGACGTCGAGGCTCAGGACGATGTTTTTGCCAGGGATCGGATCGGTGTGCTTGAGCACGCGCAGCACACGGCCCTGTGCGTTGGTCTCCACCTCTTCATAACCGACATGACCATGCAGTTCAGACTCGTAAAAACGCTCGATTCCGGTTTTGCCGATGGATTGGGTACCGCGGTACTCCACCGAATCAAGGGTCTTGGATTCTTTTTCGTTGATACGGCCAACGTAGCCGATGGAGTGGGCAAAGTGCGCGCCCAGAGGGTAATGGCGAACGAATTGTGGCTCGACGTCCACCCCAGGTAGACGGAACTCGTTGACGGCCAAAACGGCTATCTGCTCTTCGGTCAGCTCGTAGAACAACGTGACGGGAACAAACGGGTGACGGGCCTGCTTGAGCGCCTTATCAAACACCGCACGGTCTTCGGCAGGCAGGTGCAGCAGATTGACGATTTCATCCAGTTCACCCTTGAGGTCGGCGGTGCGCTCACGGGTGATGGTCAGGTTGTAACTCGGGCGGTTGTCGGCCAGCACCACTCCATTACGGTCGTAGATCAAGCCACGAGTCGGTGTGATCGGTAGTACGTGGACCCGGTTGTTCTCCGAAATTGTGGAGTGATAGTCGTACTGCACGACCTGCAGGAAATACATGCGCCCCACCAGCGCACACGTGATCCCAATCACCAGCAACGCGCAGGCGAGCAAGCGCTTGTTGACCAGGCGGTTTTCTTTTTCGTGATCTTTGATAGGTATCGGTTCAGGCATTTCTACAGCATCTCGTTGGAAAAGGTCGACGCCGCATCCTGCGGATAAAGATCAGTCCTTGTGAAAATGTGCTGCACCATAGCAAAAATGCAGAAACACTTTGTATCGATTTCCCTCAACGGCAGCTTATTTAATGTTGCTGAAGCGACGGAGTTTTCGAGCGCCCAAAACAAAACCCCAACTGCTTTCGCAATTGGGGTTTCGGAATTTAATCTTGACGATGACCTACTCTCACATGGGGAAACCCCACACTACCATCGGCGATGCATCGTTTCACTGCTGAGTTCGGGATGGGATCAGGTGGTTCCAATGCTCTATGGTCGTCAAGAAATTCGGGTACTGAGTCGTGACCAGATGGCCTCGCTTCAGCAAATTGGGTATGTGATAGATCGTGGTGTTTTGTGAGCGTCGAACTTTCGGTTCATCTTCGTCTTCACACACCGCAATCTGATGCTCTTTCGAGTAGTCAAATTGCTTGGGTGTTATATGGTCAAGCCTCACGGGCAATTAGTATTGGTTAGCTCAACGCCTCACAGCGCTTACACACCCAACCTATCAACGTCGTAGTCTTCGACGGCCCTTCAGGGAACTCAAGGTTCCAGTGAGATCTCATCTTGAGGCTAGTTTCCCGCTTAGATGCTTTCAGCGGTTATCTATTCCGAACATAGCTACCCGGCAATGCCACTGGCGTGACAACCGGAACACCAGAGGTTCGTCCACTCCGGTCCTCTCGTACTAGGAGCAGCCCCTCTCAAATCTCAAACGTCCACGGCAGATAGGGACCGAACTGTCTCACGACGTTCTAAACCCAGCTCGCGTACCACTTTAAATGGCGAACAGCCATACCCTTGGGACCGGCTTCAGCCCCAGGATGTGATGAGCCGACATCGAGGTGCCAAACACCGCCGTCGATATGAACTCTTGGGCGGTATCAGCCTGTTATCCCCGGAGTACCTTTTATCCGTTGAGCGATGGCCCTTCCATACAGAACCACCGGATCACTAAGACCTACTTTCGTACCTGCTCGACGTGTCTGTCTCGCAGTCAAGCGCGCTTTTGCCTTTATACTCTACGACCGATTTCCGACCGGTCTGAGCGCACCTTCGTACTCCTCCGTTACTCTTTAGGAGGAGACCGCCCCAGTCAAACTACCCACCATACACTGTCCTCGATCCGGATAACGGACCTGAGTTAGAACCTCAAAGTTGCCAGGGTGGTATTTCAAGGTTGGCTCCACGCAGACTGGCGTCCACGCTTCAAAGCCTCCCACCTATCCTACACAAGCAAATTCAAAGTCCAGTGCAAAGCTATAGTAAAGGTTCACGGGGTCTTTCCGTCTAGCCGCGGATACACTGCATCTTCACAGCGATTTCAATTTCACTGAGTCTCGGGTGGAGACAGCGCCGCCATCGTTACGCCATTCGTGCAGGTCGGAACTTACCCGACAAGGAATTTCGCTACCTTAGGACCGTTATAGTTACGGCCGCCGTTTACCGGGGCTTCGATCAAGAGCTTCGCGTTAGCTAACCCCATCAATTAACCTTCCGGCACCGGGCAGGCGTCACACCCTATACGTCCACTTTCGTGTTTGCAGAGTGCTGTGTTTTTAATAAACAGTCGCAGCGGCCTGGTATCTTCGACCGGCATGAGCTTACGGAGCAAGTCCTTCACCCTCACCGGCGCACCTTCTCCCGAAGTTACGGTGCCATTTTGCCTAGTTCCTTCACCCGAGTTCTCTCAAGCGCCTTGGTATTCTCTACCCAACCACCTGTGTCGGTTTGGGGTACGGTTCCTGGTTACCTGAAGCTTAGAAGCTTTTCTTGGAAGCATGGCATCAACCACTTCGTTATCTAAAAGATAACTCGTCATCAGCTCTCGGCCTTAGAATCCCGGATTTACCTAAGATTCCAGCCTACCACCTTAAACTTGGACAACCAACGCCAAGCTGGCCTAGCCTTCTCCGTCCCTCCATCGCAATAACCAGAAGTACAGGAATATTAACCTGTTTTCCATCGACTACGCTTTTCAGCCTCGCCTTAGGGACCGACTAACCCTGCGTCGATTAACGTTGCGCAGGAAACCTTGGTCTTTCGGCGTGGGTGTTTTTCACACCCATTATCGTTACTCATGTCAGCATTCGCACTTCTGATACCTCCAGCAAGCTTCTCAACTCACCTTCACAGGCTTACAGAACGCTCCTCTACCGCATCACTTACGTGATACCCGTAGCTTCGGTGTATGGTTTGAGCCCCGTTACATCTTCCGCGCAGGCCGACTCGACTAGTGAGCTATTACGCTTTCTTTAAAGGGTGGCTGCTTCTAAGCCAACCTCCTAGCTGTCTAAGCCTTCCCACATCGTTTCCCACTTAACCATAACTTTGGGACCTTAGCTGACGGTCTGGGTTGTTTCCCTTTTCACGACGGACGTTAGCACCCGCCGTGTGTCTCCCATGCTCGGCACTTGTAGGTATTCGGAGTTTGCATCGGTTTGGTAAGTCGGGATGACCCCCTAGCCGAAACAGTGCTCTACCCCCTACAGTGATACATGAGGCGCTACCTAAATAGCTTTCGAGGAGAACCAGCTATCTCCGAGCTTGATTAGCCTTTCACTCCGATCCACAGGTCATCCGCTAACTTTTCAACGGTAGTCGGTTCGGTCCTCCAGTTAGTGTTACCCAACCTTCAACCTGCCCATGGATAGATCGCCCGGTTTCGGGTCTATTCCCAGCGACTAGACGCCCTATTAAGACTCGCTTTCGCTACGCCTCCCCTATTCGGTTAAGCTCGCCACTGAAAATAAGTCGCTGACCCATTATACAAAAGGTACGCAGTCACCCAACAAAGTGGGCTCCCACTGCTTGTACGCATACGGTTTCAGGATCTATTTCACTCCCCTCTCCGGGGTTCTTTTCGCCTTTCCCTCACGGTACTAGTTCACTATCGGTCAGTCAGTAGTATTTAGCCTTGGAGGATGGTCCCCCCATATTCAGACAAAGTTTCTCGTGCTCCGTCCTACTCGATTTCATGACTAAGAGATTTTCGCGTACAGGGCTATCACCCACTATGGCCGCACTTTCCAGAGCGTTCCGCTAATCTCAAAGCCACTTAAGGGCTAGTCCCCGTTCGCTCGCCACTACTAAGGGAATCTCGGTTGATTTCTTTTCCTCAGGGTACTTAGATGTTTCAGTTCCCCTGGTTCGCCTCTTGCACCTATGTATTCAGTACAAGATAACCATCTTATGATGGCTGGGTTCCCCCATTCAGACATCTCCGGATCAAAGTCTGTTTGCCGACTCCCCGAAGCTTTTCGCAGGCTACCACGTCTTTCATCGCCTCTGACTGCCAAGGCATCCACCGTATGCGCTTCTTCACTTGACCATATAACCCCAAGCAATCTGGTTATACTGTGAAGACGACATTCGCCGAAAATTCGAATTTCTCGATTAAGAGAACTCACAAATTTTACCTTAGCCTGATCCGTTACCAGTGAAAGTAACGTTCAGTCTATCTTTCTATCACATACCCAAATTTTTAAAGAACGAACTAGTCAAAGACTAGAAATCAACATTCACCACCACATGATGGAATGCTCATTTCTAAGCTTTATACAAACAGAAGCAGTAGTGGTGGAGCCAAACGGGATCGAACCGTTGACCTCCTGCGTGCAAGGCAGGCGCTCTCCCAGCTGAGCTATGGCCCCGTATTTCTACAGGCGTTTCCCACACAAAATTGGTGGGTCTGGGCAGATTCGAACTGCCGACCTCACCCTTATCAGGGGTGCGCTCTAACCAACTGAGCTACAGACCCAATTTCGAGCTGCTAAGGCCGACCTCACCCTGCTCTTTACCACAGAGCATGGGGTGCGCTCTAACCAACTAAGCTACAACCCTTTAGGCTACTTCTTTCGTCTTCTTCAATGAATCAAGCAATTCGTGTGGGAACTTATGGAGCAGCTGATGTCGTCGATTAAGGAGGTGATCCAGCCGCAGGTTCCCCTACGGCT
>NZ_NKRF01000063.1:0-37225 GCF_003408955.1 Pseudomonas sp. GL93 | reverse complement strand
ACCCTCCCACGGTCTGTACTGGCTAGAGTCAGATGCTGGCTTTTAGTCCCACCACCCCTACAAGTCTAACCATACAAGCTGGCTTGCCTGCGATGACGGCCTTCCAGCCGACACAGCTATACCGAGTACATATCCATTCCTGCGGTAACGGCCACTTAGGGTTCCGCCCTGACGGCGGCTCACTTTGCAAAAGCCGGGATGCCGGCGCAGGCCAAAGTAAGCAAAACGCTCTTGCCCCACCACTCGGCACCTCGCCTGGGCTCGGTGTGCCCGTAATCCGCCAGCGTGGTTTAACGGGGCGCCTAAGATCAAAAGCAGATCAAGATCAAGAGCGGCTCGCTTCGCATCGTGGTTACCGTTGAGCTTACAGAGTTATGTAGATACCTATGCCAATCGCAGGCAAGCCAGCTCCCACATTTGATCTTCGTTGCATTCGCTTAACTGGTCGGCATTACGGCTTGCCGTGCAGGCCGGTACAGCAACAAGCAATACAGCCCCAGGCAGATCAGCCAGCAAAAGATCGCTGTCCACACATTGTGGGAAAAGAAATGCGCACCTTGCAGCATACGGCTGACTGAAAACACGCTGCCCAGGCTGACAGCAAAGATGAACGCGTAGCGCGCCAGCCGTGGCCGTCGATCCCGCAGCGCGAAGAACCAGGCGAACAAGGCGAACCCGGTGGCTGCATGTCCGCCGGGCCAGCAGCGGCCGGGTTTATCGGTCGGCGGGCGCGGGCTGAGCAGTTCGCTGTAGGTTTCCTGGCCGCCGAATTCCTTGAGGCTCCAGGGGCATTGCACGGCGGTGATGGTTTTCAATGGCGACACGAATGCTGTCGCCATTCCCAGCGACAGCACCAGGCACACCAGTTCACGGCGGTACGGCTTGAGTCGTTGCAGGATGAAGCTGCCGATCAGCCCCAGAATCGCCAGCACCGAAAACAGGATCACCAGTTGCTTGGCACGGTCATGCAGGATGTCTTCAAGGAAGAAGCTATAGCGGCCAATGAAGCCGCCAGCCTCTGCGCTGTAGAAATGCCTGGCCAGGGCCATGTCCAGTGACGTCAGCTCCAGCAACAGCAAGGCCACCGCAGCGCAGGCAGGCAGGCCCAGGCACAGCCAAAAATCAAGCGGTTTGGAAACCGGTAAAGAGGAGGGGGATTTCATCACGAACCTTGGTGAAAAAGCCCCGTGCTCACCTGCACGGGGCTTTTTGATTAGCGTTTGCTTAAGACTGGAGCCTCTTCCTTGGGCGCTTTCCAGCTCAGCAGTTGCTGTTTGTAGTCATAACTGGCGGCCTGGTAGTAGGTGATCGCCCGTTGAATCAAAGGGTCATCGCTACCGACGCGCAACTCCTGGCTCTCGCCCAGGGCCTGGTCATGGCGACGCAAGCCTTGGCGAGGGCTGAGGATTGCCAGGTCCTTGCCATCGAACAGACCCAGGTGCTGGTAGTTGCCCACCACTACCCGTGGAGGCAATGGGTTGTCCTGCAGCAGGTTGCGACCGAAGAATGTCGATTCGTAGCTCAGGTTGAGCAGGCCCAGCAAGGTCGGCGCAAGGTCGATCTGGCTGGCCAGTTGGGCGGATTCCCGTGCGTCGATCAGCTTGGGCGCGTAGATAAACAGCGGGATCTGGTAGTTGGTGATAGGCAGGTCTTCCTTGCCCGCGCTGCCGGCCGTGTGATCAGCGACGAACACGAAAATCGTGTTATCGAACCAAGGCTTCTGGCGTGCAGCTTCGAGGAACTGGCCGATGGCGTAGTCGGTGTATTTCACCGCGCCGTCGCGGCCCTTGCCGGACTTGATGTCGATACGCCCGTCCGGGTAGGTGTAGGGACGATGATTGGAGGTGGTCATCAATTGCAGCAAGAACGGCTGTTGCTTGGCGTAGTCGGCGTCGGCCAGTTTCAAGGTCTGTTTGAACAGGTCTTCGTCGGCCATGCCCCAGGCGTTTTTAAATGAGATTTCTGACTCAGGCACGCTGCTCTGGTCCACCACCCGATAACCGTTGCCGCTGAAGAACGCGTTCATATTGTCGAAGAAACCGCGCCCGCCATAGACAAACACGCTGTCATAACCGATGGCCGAGAGCTGTTGCCCCAGGCTGGCGAACCCGCTTTCGCGGCCGATGCGCTTGACGATCGAACGCCCCGGCGTCGGTGGAATTGCCAGGGTAATGGCTTCCAGGCCGCGGTCGGTGCGCGTGCCGGTGGCATAGAAGTTATTGAAGTACAGGCTCTGTTGGCGCAATACATCCAGGTTGGGCGTGAGGTTGCGCGCATCGCCATTGCTGCCCATGTACTTGGCGCTGAAGCTCTCGATGGTCACCAGTACGATGTTGGGTTTGCGCGGTGTGCCGGGGTTGGTGATGGCACGGCGAATATCCAGCGGGTCCGGGTCGATAAAGCGGGCGTTGGGTTCACTGAGTTCGGCGCGCAACTGCTTGGCGACGACGTCGGTCGGCAGGCTTTTGTAGAACTGGGTGTAGTCCAGTTCGTTGTTACGGAACGCGGCAAAGAACTGATAGGGGCCGTTGCTGGCCAATTCGTTGTTGTACGCGTTGCCGCCTTGGGTGCGTGGGCTGTCTTGGCTGACCAGTTGCAGGCTGAGGCCGGCGAGCACCAACAAGCCCAGGGCGTTGACCAAACGGCCACGCAGTGCAGGCAACGGCGCTGCCATCGCGGCATTGAAGGGTTTGCGCAGAGCCACGCTCAGAATCAGTGCAAGCATCGCCAGCAGGCTCAGCAGCTTGCCGATCGGGTAAGACTCCAGCAGGTTGTTCAGTACCTCATCGGAGTACACCAGGTAATCGACGGCGATAAAGTTGAAGCGCACGCCAAACTCATCCCAGAACAACCATTCGGCCACCGAGGTGAACAGCATGGCGAACAGGCTGACGGTCAGCACCGCTTGCAGGAACCAGCGATGGCCACGGCGGCGCCATATGGCCGGCGGGCAGAGCAGCAGATACAGGCCAAGCGGCAAGGCTGCATAGGCGAGGAAGGCCAGGTCGTAGAGCACACCCACGCCAAACACCGGCAGCAGGTTGCCGCCGACTTCATCCAGGTGAGTGATGAGCAGCACACTGCGTGTAAGCAGGAAAACCAGTAACCAGGTACCGGTAATCAACAGCAAATAGCGCATTGGTGCAGTTTTGAAAAAACCCATGTCTATGTTCCTTAGATCAATGGGGGGCGATCTTCTTCCTGAGGCTGTAGTCAGTTTGTGAAGCTATAGTGAAAAACTTGTTCGGCCCTGCAAACAGTTGAAAACCTTTATCAGCGGGGCTCTGCGCTCTATCCCTGAGCCCCGCTTGGCCTTAAGCTGCGCGAGCCAACACGGCCGTTACCGCGTACGGAGACACTGCCCATGCGAATTCTATTGGTTGAAGACAACCGCGATATCCTCGCCAACCTGGCCGATTACCTGGGGCTCAAAGGCTACACAGTGGACTGTGCGCAGGACGGTTTGTCGGGCCTGCACCTGGCGGCCACCGAGCATTACGACCTGATCGTGCTCGACATCATGCTGCCCGGCATCGACGGCTACACCCTGTGCAAGCGCCTGCGCGAAGACGCGCGCCGCGACACACCGGTGATCATGCTTACCGCTCGCGACCAATTGGACGACCGGCTGCAGGGCTTCAAGTCCGGCGCCGATGATTACCTGCTCAAGCCCTTCGCCTTGTCGGAACTGGCTGCGCGTATCGAAGCGGTGTTGCGCCGTGCCCAGGGCGGCGGGCGTCGTGCTCTACAAGTGGGTGACCTGAACTACGACCTCGATACGTTGGAAGTTACCCGCGAAGGGCGCCTGCTCAAGCTCAACCCCGTGGGCCTGAAACTGCTCGCCGTGCTGATGCAAAAAAGCCCACATGTTCTGCGCCGGGAAGTTCTCGAAGAAGCCCTGTGGGGCGACGACTGCCCGGACAGCGACAGCCTGCGCAGCCATGTTCACCAATTGCGCCAAGTGATCGACAAACCCTTCGCCAAGCCATTGCTGCAAACGGTACACGGTGTGGGTTATCGCCTGGCCGAGGGTCGTGATGGAGTTTAAGCAAAGCCTTGCCCAGCGGATCATCATCGCCTTCGCCTTGATGAGTGCGTTGGTGGCGGGGGCCTTCGCCATCGGCATCATTGCGACCGTGCACTTGGTGGGAGAGAAGTTGATCTCGGCGGGCTTGGGAGGCGACTTGCAACGCCTGCTGTTGATGGATAGCGTCGAAGACTGGAACCATCGGCCAGAGCCGGATCAGCTGTTTTATTTCAGCGGTGGGCGTGGCGATTTTGAACTGCCCAAGGATCTGCGCCATCTGGACCCGGGGTTTCATGAGGTGTTTCGCGAGGCGCTGTCGTACCACGCCATGGTTGAAGTGGTCGATGGCCGGCGTTATGTGTTGCTGCAAGACCAGAGCGATTTCGAAGAGCGTGAGCGCGTGCTGTTTGCGGTGGTGCTGGTGGGGTTCGTACTCAGCCTGGCGCTGGCGGCGTTCCTCGGCTGGGTGCTGGCCCGCAAGGTGATGGCGCCGGTGGTACGCCTGGCCCGCCAGGTCCGTCATCGTGACCAACTGTTGGGCCTGGCACCGCCCCTGGCGCCGGATTACGCCGCCGATGAAGTGGGCGAGCTGGCGGTGGCGTTCGACGCCACCCTCGGCCGTTTGCGCCAGGCGTTGTCACGTGAGCAATTGTTTACCAGCGATGTGAGCCATGAGTTGCGCACGCCCTTGATGGTCTTGGCCAGCTCCTGCGAACTGTTGCGCGAAAACCCGGCCATCGATCAGCGCGGTCGCAACCAGGTAGAGCGCATTGCCCGTGCCTGTGAAGAAATGCGCGAGCTGGTGCAGACTTTCCTGATGCTGGCCCGCGCCAAACACGACGACGCTGCCAGTTCGCCCCAAGGTAACCTCACCCAGGTGGCCGAAGACCTGCTCGGTATCTGGCGCGAGCCCATCGAGAAAAAAGGCCTGACGTTGGTCTACCTGCCAGGCAACCCCTTGGACACCTGCTACAACACCACCTTCTTGCATGCGGTGATGGGCAACCTGCTGCGCAATGCACTGCATTACACCGAGCAAGGGTTTATCCGCCTGACCCTGGAGCCCAGTGGTTTCACGGTGGAGGACTCCGGTGTCGGCATCCCTGAAGAGAAGCGCGAAGCGATGTTCGAGCCGTTCGTGCGCGGTAGCGAGAAGCGTGGCGAGGGCCTTGGCCTCGGCCTGTCACTGGTGCAACGGATCTGCGAAAGCCAGGGCTGGAGCGTGAGCCTGAGCACCATGGAGCCCAACGGCTGTCGCTTTCATGTAGAGCTGAGCCCAGTCAAAACCTGACCCTTCAGTCTGTCGTTTTGCTGATGCAGACTGCGTGCTTTTCGGCGAAGATGGCCCGGTGCTACTGAATGTTTCTGTAAAGTCTTGAAATGTATGCAATTGGACAGGACAAGATTTTCACAACGAGTTGACCTCTTGATCACAGTTCGCTGCTTAAGGTCGTAGGCATCAGTTACTGGAGACGTAAGATGCCTTCCCCGATCAAGCTGGAATTTTCTGACAAGTACGACGATCAACACGCGCAGAAATATTTGCTCAAGCATCAGGACAATCTGGCTCGCCGGTTGTCCCACAAACGCGACGAGCAACTAGCGCGCGGTGCGCTGGCCATGGCCGGCGAGCCGGGGCTGGTGTTGGACCTGCCGTGTGGCGCTGGACGCTTCTGGCCGTTACTGGCCGAAAAACCCAACCGTGTGATTATCGGAGCTGACAATTCGGCGTCGATGTTGAAGATCGCCACCGCTGCCCAACCGGCTGAGGTGGTGAAACGGGTACGCCCTTTGCAGACGTCTGCCTTTGATATCGATTTGCCAGATAACTCTGTCGACAGTATTTTTTGCATGCGCTTGATGCACCACATCGGTGAGCCCGAGCACAGGCTGACAATACTGCGCGAGTTTCAACGTGTTACCCGTGACAGCGTAATTATTTCGCTGTGGGTAGACGGCAATTTCAAGGCCTGGAAACGCAAGCGCAGCGAAGTGCGTCGTCGCAAAAAAGGTGAGCAGGAAGGTTACCAAAACCGGTTTGTGTTACCGGCTGCTACTGTCGAGGCAGAATTCGAGCAGGCCGGTTTCCGTGTTCAGGAATCCCTGGACTTCATACCGCTCTACGCCATGTGGCGAGTGTATGTATTGCGCAAGAGGTAACAGGATGGCAGTTGAGTGCGTAGTAGGCAGTCATGTAGCTCCCGAAGAACGATTTGATTTTTTCTGGCGTCAGCAAGGTGAATGGGTGGAAGAACCCAACCGGCGCCGTGGTGGTGAAAGTGGCGTGCAGCGGGTGATCAGCCCTAACGGCCGTTTGCTCTATTGCAAGCGCCAAACCGGGCACATCTACCGCAGCTGGCTGCACCCCTTTGGGCGTCCGACCGTGCTGCGTGAGCGTGATGCCCTCAAAGGCCTGCGTTTGCTGGATGTGCGTGTGCCGGAACTGGTGTTTTGCGAAGCGCGTCGCGACCCGGAGCACCAATGGAAGGCCCTGTTGGTGACCGCGTCCCTGGACGGTTTCGACGAGATTGAAAACTGGTACGCCGCCGGTGGCCGCGAACAGTATGGCGAGGCGGTCCACGAGCGCCTGCTGCAAGAGTTGGCCGGTACCTTGGCCCGTATGCACAAAGGCCGCTGGCAACACGGTTGCCTGTATATCAAGCACATTTTCGTGCGGGTTACCGGTGAGCCTGATGCGGCGACTGTGGAAGTGGCCCTGCTGGACTTTGAGAAATGCCGCCAGCGCCTGACCGCTTATCGGGCCGCGTCCCACGACATGCTGCAATTGCGTCGCCATTCGTCGTGGAATGATATCGACTGGAAAAAACTCAGCTACTTTTACGAGACGGCGTTTGGCAGCGCTATCAAGGGTTTAACCAGATGAAGCTAGAAATAGCACGAGGTTTGTTTCTGGTCGGGGCATTGGGTGTTGCAGCCCTGGCCCTGGCGGTATGGGAACAACCTCGTACACAAGTGTTGAGTGCGGTAGACGGTGGTGGGCAATGCCTGCTGCCACGCATTGCCAAGACGAGTGTGGCGGCCAAGCCCGACCATGAATTGCTGTTATTCATGTTCGGCATGTCTCAAGCGATGAGGCCGCAAAGTTGAAACGATTGACACAAAAAAGGGCCTTGCGATGCAAGGCCCTTTTTTGTGTCTGACACCTCAACTGTTGTAGGAGCGAGCTTGCTCGCGAAAAACCTGCAGACGACACGTTCATTCAGGATGGACGCGTTATCGTTGGCGATCTTCGCGAGCAAGCTCGCTCCTACAGAAGGGTAATTTCAGACCAAGTGCGGGTGGTTACCCCAGACCCCCGCCGGTAGCTCCAGTGGTGTTGCCAGTAACTTTTTCTGGCGGCAGTCATAGAAGCGGCAACGTCCCTGACCGGATGTCACCACAAAGCCATCTGCCACAGCACCCACCCCCGCACAGTCCGGCAAGGGCCCATCCAGGCGCAGCTCGGCGGTGTCCATGTCCCAGATAAAAAAGCGGTTGCCCCGAGGTGCCGTCAGCGCCACCAGGCGCAGTTCGCTGTGCACCGCCACGCTGGCGGTGTAATGCCCCATCGCCTGCAACTGTTCATCCGCCACCGGGAACGCCACGAACGGCTGCCCCGGGCGCTTGATCGCCAGCAGCTCGGAACGCTCCTGGGACGGGCCCATGAACTGCTGCCCGGTGAGGATGGTGCCATCGCTGGCGATACCCATGTGCCGCACGCTGTTCATCTGCTGGGCCAGGGTTTCCTTGCTGATCAGGCTGCCATCGCGCCGCATCAGCACCAGGCTTGGCTCCATGGCGTTGAGGTTCATCTCTACCCGGCTTTCGGCTTCGGTGCGAATGCCACCGTTGGCCACGATCAGCGTCTCGCCGTCGGGCATCCACGCGACTTGATGCGGGCCGATGCCGTGGGTGGATATCTCGCCGCTGTGCACCAGCCGCTCACCTTCGAACTTATACACACCCAACAGGCCGCGGCCAGGGTCGGAGGTGTCGTTCTCGGTGGCGTATAGCCAGTCACCGCTCTTGTGGATCACCGCATGGCCATAGAAATGGCGGTTGGCGTTGGAGGTGATGGTTTGCAGCAGCCTGCCATCGCGCAGGTCGATCAGGGAACTCTCGGTGCCCGGCCGACGGGCCACGAACAGCGCAATCGGCAACGTCGGGTGGTTGATGATGTCATGGCAGCGTTGGCCGACCTGAGTGGCAAATACCGGCTTGCCGTCCAGGCGATAGCCGACAGCGTAGTGCTTGCCGTCGGCATCATCGCGCGCCGACAGCAGCAGCGGGCCTTTGTCTTTGTGCTTGAACAGCGTCCAGCCACCCAAGGTGATAGCGCTGAGCAGCACGCTGCCCACCGCCAAAGCCTGTCGCCTGAGCATCATCAGTCACCGTCGTTGGCGTTAAAGCCTAGTTGGACGCCCAGCGCCTTGGCCAATTCGCCTTCATGCAGGCGGTGCACCACGTTGAGGCTGTCGTAGATGTCATTGAGTTGCTGGCGCCCGGCGTCGTCGTTCAACAGTTCGTTGAGGGTGCGCTGGTTGCTGGCGAACAGTTTCAGCGACGCTGCGTAGGCGGCGTCGATTTTCTCGGCCAATGGCTTCTGGTCCGCCGGCAGCAGGCCGCGCAGGCCTTTGTTATCGACGCCTACCCATACGGTCTGCGCTGCGGCGAGGCTGGCCTCCAGGCTTTGCAGGGACGACTGGCTGCGCCAGGCATCGGCCTGGAACGGTTGCGGGATGCCCTTGGTCTGGCGGCCCATTGGGGTGCCGAGTTTTTTCTTCAGGGTGTCCAGAGCGGTCACTTGCACGCGCAGCAGGTCTGCGATGGCTTCGTGGGAATCCGCGTAGCGCTGGTTCGGAAACTTGGTCATCTGCGCGAGCATGCCGTCGGTGCTGTTCCAGCTGGCCAGGATCTCTTCGGCCAGGACTTTCTGACGTTCACCGATCGCCATCAGCAGCGGGCAATAGCGCGCTTTCTGAGCCGCGTCGGCGACGTCGGGCTTGGCGTCGTAGAGGATGTATTCGTAGGCCGACAGGCCCTGCACCACCACGCTGGATTTCGCCAGGGCCGCGGCGTCGATCTGCGGCTGGGCGCTGACCAGTTGCTCGACCTGACGGCCTACCAGGTTCTTCTTGTCTGGCCAGAATTGCACCTGCCACGCCCGGTTGCCTTCGGCCAACGGGCCGATCAGCAGCGGTTGCAGCTCGGCCCAGGCTTTTTGCGCGTGCAGGAAGTCGGCGCGGGCGGTGTCCAGGCTTTCCTTGCCTTGGCAGTAGGCCAGGGCGCTGACGGCCAGTTGACGGTCGGCCTCAACCCAGCGGCTGTAGGTCGGCAGGATCACTTGCTTGGCGATGGCTGCCGAGGTCACTGCTTGTGGGTCTTGGGGCGAGCAGGCGCCCAAGGCCAGGGCGGCGAGGCTGGTGAACAACAACTTGGGACGAAACATGTCGAGCTCCCTTCTGTAAGTGGGGCAAAGCTTATAAAGAATTCAGGAACGCCAGCAACGCGGCACGTTGCTCGGCATTGAACGACAACACATGTTGCTGCGCCGCTTGGGCTTCACCGCCATGCCACAGCACGGCTTCAAGCAGGTTGCGGGCGCGGCCGTCATGCAGGAACTGGGTGTGGCCACTCACGGTTTGCGTCAGGCCGATACCCCACAGCGGCGGGGTGCGCCAGTCGCGGCCGGTGGCTTTGAATTCGCTACGGTTGTCGGCCAGGCCTTCGCCCATATCGTGCAGCAGCAGGTCGCTGTAGGGGCGGATCAACTGGTTGGCCAACTCAGGTTCGGCGGCATTGGCGGCCGTGGTGAAGCTGGGCTTGTGACAGCCCTGGCAACCGGCCTGGTAGAACAGGTTCTTGCCGGCCAGCACTTGTGGCGTATCAATGTCGCGGCGCGCGGGCACTGCGAGGTTGCGGGTGTAGAACAGCACCAGGCGCAGGATGTTATCGCTGACTTCCGGCTCGCCCTGGGGGCCATTGCCGTTGGGCGCCTGCTTGCAGGCCACTTGGGCGTCGGTGCAGTCATCGAAGGGTCTCAGGGACGTGGTGAGGCCCATATCACCAGAAAACGCGTGAACGTTTTGTTGATTGAGGTTGGGCTGCCCGGCTTTCCAGCCAAAACGCCCGAGCACGGTTGTGTTCTGAGCGTCATCCCAGACCCAATTGGCGCGACCCACGATGGCCTCTTTGTCGGCGGTCTTGGGGTTAGTGTTGCGCAGGATATCGGCATCGCTGATTGCTTCGAGCAGGCCCAGGCCGATCATCGGCGGGGCGATACGCGCCGAGAAGCGTGTGTCGGGGTGCATCGGGCCGTAGCCAAGTTGGGTGATCTGCAGGTCGGGCTTGCGCAATTCAACCACCGTACCGTCCTTGAACCTGACGTTGACCGGTGTGTAGTCGACCCGCACCTTGCCTTCCGGCGCAACGCCAGGCACGGCCATGTCCTGGAGTTGCCCGCCATAGACGGGCTCGGGCACCACGCCGATCTGTTCGATGAGCCTGGCGTAGGCTGACTGCTCTGTAATAGAGGGATGGATGGACAGGCGCACCAGCATCGACACGGCATTGGGCGCGTCGGGCAGCGGCGGGTGGCCACGGCCATCCTTGATATGGCAGTTCTGGCAGGCGTTGGTATTGAACAGTGGGCCCAGGCCATCGCGCGCTGTGGTGGTGGACGGCGCAATCACCCACGGGTTGCGAAAGAAACTGTTGCCGACGCTGAAGTCCAGGCGCCGCGTCGGCGCGAGGTTGGCCGAGGGCAGGGAAAAGGCGTTCTGGTCGCGCTTGTTTACCGTCGCCGCGCCACCGGCCCGCGATTCACCCGGCTCTGCTTTCGTGAAGCGAGGGGCGTCGTCGCAAGCAGTCAGGCTTAAAGCCATCAACGCTGCAGGCAGGTACAAAAGCGCACGGGACATCGTGATTCCTGGACGAGGGCAGAAAATTAAGGCGCAAAGTCTAACAGGGCAGGGCAGATTGAATAAGAGCAATTATCGTTTGGTGGCATCCCGATTCTTTCCCGCTAGAATGACTGCACATTTTTTTATGGAGGTGGCCAATGCAGGCTCTCGACGCTTTGCTCAACCGTGTTTCCGTGCCCCGTTTGCTCGACCCGGCACCGACCCAGGAGCAGCGCGACCTGCTGTTCGCCGCCGCCATGCGTGCGCCCGATCACGGTCAACTGCGCCCGTGGCGTTTCCTTACCGTGGAAGGTGCCGCCCGTGAACAGATGGGCACGCTGTTGGCCGAAGCCGCTCGCCTGCAAGACGCCGACGCACCGCAAGCCGCCATCGACAAGGCCCAGAACGGCCCGCTGCGTGCGCCGCTGGTGGTGGTGGTGATTGCACGTGTGCAAGAGCATTTCAAAGTGCCCAAGTCCGAGCAATTGCTGGCCGCCGCCTGTGCGGCCCACGGCATTCTGCTGGCGGCGTATGCTCAGGGCATTGGTGCGGTGTGGCGTACCGGCGAATTGTCCTACTCGGCCCATGTCGCCAAGGGCCTGGGGCTGGCGGCGAATGAAGAAGTGATTGGCTTTCTCTACCTGGGCACACCGCAGAACCCGCCGCGAACTGCGCCGAAGGAAGACCTGACGCCGTTCGTCCAGGCCTGGCCCGGCCGGTAATTCACCACCGTCTTGCTCTATATGTAGGAGCGAGCTTGCTCGCGAAAAACTCACAGGCGCCGCGTTTATTCAGGAAGCACGCGTTATCGTTGACGTTTTTCGCGAGCAAGCTCGCTCCTACAGGAGTTAGTGTTTTCAGAACCGAGTCAGACCCTGAACTGATCCATCAACTTCATCTGCTGGCTGGCCAGCGCATTGAGCTGGCTGCTGATCGCCGCCGACTCGGTGGCCTGGCCCGTGAGGGTTTCAGTCACGGTGCGAATCGCCGAGACGTTGCGGTTGACCTCTTCGGCCACCGCGCTCTGCTGCTCGGCCGCGCTGGCGATTTGCAGGTTCATGTCGCTGATCACCGTGACCGCGTCGCTGATCTTGCCCAGGGCTTGCACGGCTTGATGGATCTGCCCGGCATTGTTCTGCGCCTGGTGCTGGCTGGAGTGCATGGTCGCCACTACGCCACGGGTGCCGCTCTGGATACGCTCGATCACCAGGCGGATTTCTTCCACCGAGTCCTGGGTGCGTTTGGCCAGGTTGCGCACTTCGTCGGCCACCACCGCAAAACCACGCCCGCTTTCCCCAGCGCGCGCCGCTTCAATTGCTGCGTTCAATGCCAGCAGGTTGGTCTGTTCGGCAATGCTGCGGATCACCTCCAACACTGAACCGATTTGCTCGCTGTTGACCGCCAGGGCTTCGACTTCGCCCACGGCTTTGCTGACTTCGTCGGCCAGGGTGGTGATATCGCGGGTGCTCTGCTCGATGATTGACATGCCCTCGCGTGCCGACTGGTCGGCGCCGCGTGCCGCGCTGGCGGCATTGGAGGCGCTGTTGGCCACATCGTGGGCGGTGGCGCTCATTTCGTTCGACGCGGTGGCGACCTGGTCGATTTCACGGAACTGCACCTGCATGCCTTCGCTGGTCTGGCGCGCAATGGCGGACGACTGATCGGCCGTCCCGCGGGCTTCGGTGATGCTTTGCTTGATCTGCGCAATGGTCGGCTGCAGTTTGTCGAGGAAGCGGTTGAACCAGTTCACCAGCTCGCCCAGTTCGTCCTTCTTGGCGTAGGCCAGGCGCTGGGTGAGGTCGCCGTCACCGCTGGCGATGTCCTTGAGCATGGCGGCCACGCTATTGATAGGGCGGGTCACGCCAGTAGCGGTCAGCCAGATCAACAGCAAGCCCAGCAGGCCAGCGGCGGCGGCCACCAGCAGGGCTTTGAGCGTGCCCGTGGCCTGGGCCTCGTCGAGCACGGCTTGCAGTTTTTCGTTGTCGGCCAGCATCACCGCTTTGGGCAGCTTGATCACCACGCCCCAGGGTTTGGCACCGGCAATCGGCTTGAGCGGGTACACGGCACGAATGGTGTCGTCCTGTTCACGGATAACAGGCCGGTCATTGGCCAGCAGTTGCACGATCTCCTTGCCTTCGGCGCCGATGCTGTCGATCAGGTTCTTGCCGACTTTGGCCGGTTCACCACTGTAGGCGGCGATCAGGCCGGTGCTGGACAGAATCTCCAGGTGGGCGGCGCCGTTGAACAGGTCTTTTTGCGCAGCATCGGTGGTCGCTTGCAGGGCGGTGAGGGCGATGTCCACGCCGACGACACCAATGACTTTGCCGTCGACGATCAGCGGCAAGGAAATGGTGGTCATCAGTACCGGTTTGCCGGCCACCGTGTCTTCGTACGGGTCCAGCAGGCAAGTGCTGCGCGTGTCCCGTGGGCAGGTGTACCAGATGTTGTAGGGCGTGCCGCTGAGGTTGAGGGTGGTCTTGGTCAGGTCATCTTCGACCATGATGGTGTTCTGGCCTTCGCCGCCAGCCCGGCTCCAGTAGCTGGAAAACCGACCTTTTTCATTGGAGACGCGCGCCTTGTCGTCGATGAATTCGCTGTCCTTGCCATCCAGCCCGTTGGGTTCGAAGGATAACCAGATGCCCAGCACCTTGGTGTTGCGCTCGAACGCGGTTTTAACGCTGCGGTTGAGCTCTTCACGCAGGGCCCCGGCTTCAAGGGAACGCTGGGTGCCCAACTGACGCAGGTCTTTGATCTGGTCGGCCAGGGCGGTGACCACCAGCAGGTTTTCGCCGAAGGTCTGCTGTAAGTGGCCGGCCTGTTCGGCCGCTTTGGATTGCAGCAACTGCTCCACGCTGGCGGTGAGCATTCGTGAGCTTGAATCACTGACCAACCGATCGTTCTGGTTGGTGTTGTAGATATTGATGCCGACCACCAGTGCAATCACACCCAGCAGACACAGGCCGGACAGCAACACGATTTTCAAGCGGATGGAGAGGGTGTCGAACATAGGTTCACTCACGAATGGACTTGTTGGAATGCACGCAAACGCGCCAAGTCCATTCGGCGTCATGCCTGAAACATCGGCGTCACAAATCAATTCATGAGGAACAGGCGATGAGCGGTAGGAAAACACCTACACGCAGCCTCAGATGGGCCGTGCGAGCTGCTCGGGGCGGGACCAGATCCACAGGTTGCCCAGGCTCATCCCGGCAATTGCCAGGTACACCGGCCAGCCGTGATCAAGCATCACCAGCATCAACACGGCGCACAGCAACATGCTCAGCGTGGCGCTGACCTTGGCGCGGCGGGCGATGATCTTGCCATTGCGCCAGTTGGACAGGATCGGCCCGAACAGGCGATGGTTTTCCAGCCAGGCGCTGAGGCGCGGCGAGCTTTTGGTGGCGGCCCAGGCGGCGAGCAGGATGAATTCGGTGGTGGGCAACCCCGGTATGACAATCGCCACCAAGCCGATGCCCAGGCTGACGTAGGCCAGCAGGCCAAAGAGAACTTGGGCGATTTTGGAGGAGGATTGGGGTTTGCCGGTCATGCTGCAGTTTTCTGGTGGGAGGGTTTACACATTGTCAGCGATGAAATGCACTCAAATGTGGGAGCTGGCTTGCCTGCGATAGCGGTGTATCAGGTTAAACATCTGGAGCTGACCCGCCGCCATCGCAGGCAAGCCAGCTCCCACCTTGAACCGCCGTCTACCAGAACATTTACGCCAGTTCTGGGGCGCTAGCGTACGCCTGTTCCAGCAGCACGGTGAAGCGCACAAACGCATCAATCGCGCCTTTTTCCACCGCAGCTTCTTCCTCGGCGCTGAATGTCAGGCCGTCGAGGGTGCGGGTGAAGCTCTTCCAGCCCTCGGCGCGACCGCCGGCCGGCTCGCCCAAGTGGCGCGCACCGAAGGTTTCACTCAGGCCCAGGCCCACGGCGCGCTTGATCAGGAACGCAGCACCCAGCTTGGAGCCTTCGGAGACGAACAGCCAGCCCAAGGCGCAGGCTTTGCTGGGGTTGTTCACCGCGCCGGCAACCGGGGCCGGGATTTCGGTGTCCAGGTCTGCCAGGTCGAGCTTGGCGGCTTCGGCGCGGCAGCGGGCGGCCAGGTCAGGGATGATCTGGTTCAGCTCGGCATCGTTGTACAGGGCCACCAGTTCCGATTGGAACAGGTACTGGGCCACTACGAAGCGGGCGAAGTTGGCTTGGGTTTCGAACGGCGCGTGAGCCTTCACCAACGCGTCGAGCTTGGTGTGCGGCTCGTTGGTGATCTGGTTCAGGCGCTGGGAGCGCAGGCTTGGGCGTTCTGCGGTGGAAGAAGCGGTCATGAAAAAAGTCCTTGAGAAGGGGAGCGCCTGGGTGCCCTAAAGAGAGCCGTTATCAACTAGACGAACAAGAAGACGTGGCACAGTAAAAAATCCTCACCTCGCCGCGGATGCAATGGCGGCGAGGTGAGGCGGATGGGTCAGATGTCCCAGATCACGTTGATCGCAAAGTTGCGACCGGGCTGGGTCAGGCGGTCGAGGTTGGCCGGGCCGGTCACACCGGCTTCGCCGACGCTGTCGTAGCTGCGCACGTCATCCCAGTTCCAGTACTTCTTGTCGGTGAGGTTGTAGAGGCCACCGTTGACGGTCACGTCTTTGCTCACCTTGTAGTAAGCGGTCAGGTCGAGGATGCCGAAGCCCGGGGTCTTGAACGGGCCGTCGGTGCCGCCGTCGGGCGCGTGGAAGGTCGTGCTGTCGACGCGGTCCTGTTTTTTTACCAAGGTCCAGCTCAGCAGGCCACCGTAAGTGTCCTGGTCGTAGCCCAGGCCAAACACGCCCTTGAGCGGGTTGACGCTGTTCAACGGCTCGCCATTGTCGTCATTGCGACCGTGGGTGTAGGCAACCGAGCCTTGGGTATACAGGCCCTTCGGCGCGCCGAAGGTATCCAGGTTCAGGCGGCCCTTGGCTTCCACGCCCTTGATGGTGGCGCGCTTGATGTTGACCGCCTGGAACTGCTCCACGGTGCCGCCGACCACGGCGTTGTCTTCGTCGATAAAGTCACGGTACTTGTTGTAGTACACCGCAATATCGAAGGAGCCTTCGTCGAATTTGCCGCGAATCCCGGTTTCGATGCCTTTGCTGGTTTCTGGCTTGAGGTCGGGGTTGGGTTCGACGGTGTAGCCCAGGTTAAGGTTTTCGAAGCGACCGTACAGCGCTTTGGCAGACGGCGTGCGGAAGCCCTCGGCGTATTGGCCGAACCAGGTGTAGTTGTCGGTCAGGGCGTAGGTCAGGCCGAACTTGGGTGTTACGCGGTTCCAGGTCTTGTCTTTGCCATCGACGGCATAGGCGCCGGTCGGGTTGACGGTGTTGAGGAATTGCTGGGTCAGCTTGGGCTTGAGCCGGGTGTAGTCATACCGCACGGCGGGCAGGAAGGTCCATTTGTCCCAGGTGATCTGGTCCTGGGCGAACAGCGAGTAGGTGTTGATGGTCGGGTCGGGGAAGTCGCTGGCCTTTTTCACGCTGTCGCTGGCTGATGGGCTGGGCGCGCCGATGGCGGTGCAGCCGGCGCCAATGGCCAGGCACGAGGCCGAGCCTTCGCGTGATCCGGTGACTTTCTGCTGCTTGAGGGTGGTGCCGTAGGTGACCTGGTGGTCGGTTTCACCGAGGCTGAATGCTTTGTCCAGTTGCGCGTCGAAAACCCACTGTTTTTCTTCGTAAAGGGTGTCGCGGGTACGCAGGACGCGACGGCCGGCCTGGTAGATTTCGGCGGTGGTCTGGTCGGTCTTGGCGATCTGGTAGTTGAGGCTGGTCTTGATGCGGTCGGCAATCGGCGACTCCAGGGCGAAGGTGTTTTCCAGGCCGAAGCGCTCGCGGGTAATGGTGTCGTTACCGCGACGGTCGCGGTACAGGTTCATGCCTCGGCCACCGATGAACGGGCCGCCCACTGCGTTTTTCAGATTGACGTCGCGGTCATCCTTGAACTTCTCATAGGTCAGGCCCAAGCGATTGTCATCGCCATAGTTCCAGCCCAGCTTGGCCAGCACGTTGGTGGTGCGCGCATCTTCTGGGTTGGCGCCGGTACGGGCCAGGCCGGTGGCGTTGTTGCCATCGTAGGATTCGGTTTCATGGCCATTGCGCTGGCTCAGGTGCAGCAAACCGTCGAAGTCTTGCACACGCCCGGCGAAGGTGCCGGAGGTCAGCCAGCTCTCGTCGGCGGAGCTGTAGCCGGTCTTCAGGCGGGCGCCGACGTCCTGGCCTGGCTTGATGATGTCATCCGGATCGAGGGTGAAATAACTCACCGCGCCACCGATGGCGCTGCTGCCGTACAGGGCCGAGGCCGGGCCGCGCAGGATCTCCACGCGCTTGACGATTTCCGGGTCGACGTAGTTGCGACGGGTCTTGGCGTAGGGGCCGTTGAAGAAATTGTCGGGCACTTCGACGCCATCCACCTGGGTGAGCACGCGATCGCCGTCGATACCGCGAATGTTGTAGCCCGCGTTACCCGAGCGCGTACCAGCGCCGCCGACGGAAACGCCGGGTTCGTAGCGCACCAGTTCACGGATGTTGTTGACGTTCTGGCGGTCCAGTTCTTCGCGGTCGTGCACGCTGACGGTGCTCGGTACGCTGTTCACATCCTGTTCATTGCGGGTGGCGCTGATGGTCACCTGTTGCAGGGCGAGGGCGCTGCCGGCGCTACGTTTTTCCAGCACGATGTTGTTGGTGCCCAATTTGCGATAGCTCAGGTTGGTCCCCACCAACAGCCGCTCCAGGGCTTTTTCCGCTGGCAGCGGGCCGCGCACGCCTGGGGACGATACGCCCTGGCCCAGTTCGGCCGGCAGGCCGACTTGCCAACCGGTCACTACGGTAAAGGCGTTAAGCGCCGACACCAGTGGCTGCTGTTCGATGCTGAACGTGTAATTGGCGTGGCTGCGAGCGGCAGGTTCCGCGGCGGTGGCGCTCATGACGGGGGCGCCAGCCAGAAGGATCGCAGCGGTCAGCAAGGACAAAACGGGCGAAGCAGACCGGCGGTTGAAACGAGAGGACATCGAGAGCGCTCCGGGAGACGAATCTTATAGTTGCGAACCGAACCAAATAGGAATCAGTTGCATTGGCTATAACGAGACGTATCGCCGGTTAACATCGAGTAAAAATAATTCTCATTTAGTTCAGGATCACCAGCGCCGGGTACTCCGACAGCTTGGCCGAGGTGATGTGAGCCAGGGAGCGCACCACGTCCAGGGGCTGGTCGAGGCGGTAGTTGCCGGTGACGGCGACGCTGGCCAGTTGCTCGTTGTTGTTGACGATCCAGCCTGGGGAATAGCGGCGCAACTCAGCCAGCACTTCGCTCAGCGGGCAGTTTTCGAACACCAGCCGGCCCTGCACCCAGGCCAGGTCCTTGCTGGGATCGAGCTTGGCCGGTAGGCCGAAACCCTTGGGGCCGATGCGGATGCTTTCACCGGCGCTCAGGCGCACACGGGCATCGTCGAAAGTATTGCTCAGGTCGACATCGCCGCGCTGCACTTGGACCTGGGCTTCACCATTGAGGTAGCGCACGGCAAAGGCGGTGTCACTCACGCTGGCGCGCACCGGGCCGGCGTCGATCTCCAGGGGCAGGCCACGGGTGGGCGCTATTTCAAAGAACGCTTCGCCCTGGTAGAGGCGGGCAATGCGCTGGTGGTCCTTGATGGTGCTGGAAAACGCCGAGTTGGTGTTCAGCAGCACCTTGGAGCCATCGTCCAGTTGCAGGCGCTGGCGCTCGCCCACCACCGTCAGATGGTCGGCCTGCAAACGCACCGGCAGGTTGCTGAAACTGAACAAGCCGACCAGTAACACGGCGGCGGTGGCCAGGGGTTTCCAGTGCGGTTTGATCCGGCGCCAGCCGCTGGGCTTGCGCGGTGCGGCGAGGGCCACGGCGGCGCTGTGTACCGGCGCGTCACCCCAAGCGGCCTGGGCCTTGCTGAAGGCGTGGACATGCGCCGGGTTCTGGGCCAGCCAGGCGTCGAACTCGGCCTGCTGGCCCGGTTGCGGGCACTGCAAGGCAATCAGCCAATCGAGGGCTTGGTCCATGGCCGCGTCTTGCAACACCTCATGAGCCAACGCATGGGGGCGCAGTTTATTCGGGTCCGTCACGGTGTTCCTCGGGTCTTCGCCACGTTCTATTCATTTTTCCTACAGCTTGGATCGACACCTCTGTCAGGTGAAGCTTAAGGCTGATCCAGCCTTTCGGCCACACCCACACAGATGGCCATGATCAATTTGAGTTCCTTTTGCACCGTGCTCAAGGACACACCCAACTGATCGGCAATCTCCTGGTAGCTGCAACCGTGCAGGCGGCTGAGGATGAAAATCCGCTGTTGGCGGGCGCTCAACTGGCCGAGGCTGACACTCAGGTGCTCCAGCAGTTGCTCGGCCTGAGTGGCTTCCTCTGGCGTGCTGGCGGGCGCGGCGACGCTTTGCAGGACATCCAGCGGGACATCCTCCTGCAGCGTACGCGCCTGAATCCTGCGCGAGCGCAAATGATCCAGCGCCAGGTTGCGGGCTGTCTGGTAGACAAAAGGTTCAAGGTGGTCGATTGGCCGCTCGCTCAGGGCCCGAGTCACGCGCAGGTAGGTTTCCTGCAACAGGTCCTCGGCAGTGCTGTGGTTATGCACCATGCGTTGCAGAGTTCGTAGCAGGATCACCCGTTGGGTGAGGAAGACGTGGTTGAAGCGAGATTGGCTCACAGTGATACCAGACCGATTTGCAGTGAATGATAATGCTTATCATCAACTGAAATGGCAAGTGGCACTTTGAGATGCCTTGGAGATTGTGTGGGGGCCAGGCTCCCACACAAGTCAGTCCATGCAATCCAGCCCAGGGCTTATTCGGCGTTGCACAACGCCAGGCAGTTATCCAGCATACGGTTGGAGAAGCCCCACTCGTTGTCATACCACGCCAATACTTTGAGCAATTTGCCACTGACCTTGGTGTGGTTGGCGTCGAAGATCGACGACAGCGGGTTATGGTTGAAGTCGCTGGAAACCAGCGGCAGGGTGTTGTAGCCGAGGATCTTCGAATGCTGGCTGGCGTGTTTGAGCAGGGCATTGACTTCGTCGGCCGTGGCTTCTTTCTTCAGCTGCACGGTGAGGTCCACCAGCGACACGTTGATCACCGGTACGCGTACCGCCATGCCGGTCAGCTTGCCTGCCAGTTCCGGCAGCACCAGGCCCACCGCTTCAGCGGCGCCGGTCTTGCTCGGGATCATGTTCTGGGTGGCCGAACGCGCGCGGTACGGGTCGGTGTGGTACACGTCGGTGAGGTTCTGGTCGTTGGTGTAGGCGTGAATGGTGGTCATCAGCCCACTTTCGATGCCCAGCTCGCGATGCAGCACCTGGGCCACCGGCGCCAGGCAGTTGGTGGTGCACGATGCGTTGGAAATGATCTGGTGGGATTGACGCAAAATGTCATGGTTTACCCCATAGACCACCGTGGCGTCCGCGCCCTTGGCCGGGGCCGAGATGATTACTTTGCGCGCGCCGGCGCTAATATGGGCGGCAGCCTTGTCACGGTCGGTGAACAGACCGGTGCATTCGAACACCACGTCAATCTTGTGCGCAGCCCACGGCAGGTCGGCGGGGTTGCGAATGGCACTCACGGCAATCCGGTCACCGTTGACGGTCAGGCTTTCCTGATCGTGGGCAACCTCTGCGTCGAAAGTGCCGTGTACGGTGTCGTACTTGAGCAGGTGGGCATTGATCGAGCTGTCGCCCAAATCGTTGATGGCGACGATCTGCAGATCCTGGCGATAGCCTTGGGTATACAGTGCGCGCAGGACATTACGGCCGATACGGCCAAAACCATTGATTGCGATTCGAAGAGTCATCGGAAAGTGCCTGTCGTCGATTTGTTGTAAGAATTACAAGATTATTCGCATAAAAATAGAAAACAAGCCTTTTTAGTGGCAATATTTTGTTCAATCTACAACGAGTGACCTGAATCAACTGGTCCGATGATCCAAACGACCCCCTGCCATCCCATGAGCCGTGGGCGTTTGATCAGCATAGACTCTCAGGTCGCCACATCCGTTAGCCTGGAGTTCTATACATGCATCCCCGCGTTCTTGAGGTCACCGAACGGCTTATCGCCCGCAGCCGCGCCACCCGCGAGGCTTACCTTGCGCTCATTCGCGGCGCAGCCAGCGACGGTCCGATGCGCGGCAAGCTGCAATGCGCCAACTTCGCCCACGGCGTGGCCGGTTGCGGCACCGAAGACAAAAACAGCCTGCGCATGATGAATGCCGCCAACGTGGCAATTGTTTCTTCTTATAACGACATGCTCTCGGCGCATCAGCCCTACGAGCATTTCCCTGAACAAATCAAAAAGGCTCTGCGTGAAGTCGGCTCGGTCGGCCAGTTCGCCGGCGGCACCCCCGCCATGTGCGACGGCGTGACCCAGGGCGAGCCGGGCATGGAGCTGAGCCTGCTCAGCCGTGAAGTCATTGCCATGTCCACGGCGGTAGCGCTGTCCCACAACATGTTCGACGCCGCGCTGATGCTGGGCATCTGCGACAAGATCGTCCCTGGCCTGATGATGGGCGCATTGCGCTACGGCCACCTGCCGATGATCTTCGTGCCTGGCGGGCCGATGCCGTCGGGCATCTCCAACAAGCAGAAGGCTGATGTGCGCCAGCGCTACGCCGAAGGCAAGGCCAGCCGCGAAGAGCTGCTGGAATCGGAGATGAAGTCCTACCACAGCCCCGGCACCTGCACTTTCTACGGCACTGCCAACACCAACCAGTTGCTGATGGAAGTCATGGGCCTGCACTTGCCCGGCGCTTCGTTCGTCAACCCGTACACGCCGCTGCGGGATGCGTTGACCCGCGAAGCCGCCCACCAGGTCACGCGTTTGACCAAGGCCAATGGCAACTTCACGCCGATCGGCGAGATCGTCGACGAGAAATCCATCGTCAACTCCATCGTTGCGCTCAACGCCACCGGCGGCTCCACCAACCACACCCTGCATATGCCGGCCATCGCCATGTCGGCAGGCATCATCCTGACCTGGCAGGACATGGCCGACCTCTCCGAGGTGGTACCAACCCTGTCCCACGTGTATCCAAACGGCAAGGCTGACATCAACCACTTCCAGGCGGCGGGCGGTATGTCGTTCCTGATCCGCGAACTGCTGGAAGCCGGCCTGCTCCATGAAGACGTCAACACCGTGGCTGGCAAGGGCCTGAGCCGCTATATCCAGGAACCTTTCCTGGTGGATGGCGAACTGGTCTGGCGCGACGGCCCGATCGAAAGCCTCGACGAAACCATCCTGCGCCCGGTGGCCCGTGCGTTCTCGCCGGAAGGCGGCTTGCGCGTGATGGAAGGCAACCTCGGCCGTGGCGTGATGAAGGTTTCGGCGGTGGCCCCGGAGCATCAGGTTGTCGAAGCGCCGGCGGTGGTGTTCCAGGACCAGCAGGACCTGGCCGATGCTTTCAAGGCCGGCTTGTTGGAAAAAGACTTCGTTGCGGTGATGCGCTTCCAGGGGCCGCGCTCCAACGGCATGCCGGAACTGCACAAGATGACACCGTTCCTGGGCGTGTTGCAGGACCGTGGTTTCAAAGTGGCGCTGGTGACAGACGGGCGAATGTCCGGCGCGTCGGGTAAGATCCCTGCCGCGATCCACGTCAACCCCGAAGCCCAGCGCGGCGGGCCGCTGGCGCGGGTCCAGGATGGCGATATCATCCGTGTGGATGGCGTTACCGGCACCCTGGAGCTTAAGGTGGACGCCGAAGTATTTGCAGCGCGCACGCCTGCCACGGGCCTGTTGGGCAATAACGTGGGGGCCGGTCGCGAGCTGTTTGCATTCATGCGCTTGGCCGCAAGCTCCGCAGAGCAGGGCGCCAGCGCCTTTACCTCTGCCTTGGAGACGCTTAAGTGAAGCTTGCGCTGGTCGGTGACATCGGGGGGACTAACGCCCGTTTTGCGTTATGGCGGGATCAGGAACTGCATTCGATCCGTGTGCATGCCACGGCGGATCACGGCAGCCCTGAAGAGGCGATCAAGGTCTATCTCAGAGAAGAAGGCCTGCAAATCGGGGACATCGGTGCGGTGTGCCTGTCGGTGGCCGGGCCGGTGAGCGGCGATGAATTCAAGTTCACCAACAACCACTGGCGCCTGAGCAAAACCGCGTTTTGCCAGGCCCTTCAGGTGGATGAACTGTTGCTGGTCAACGACTTCTCGGCCATGGCCCTGGGCATGACCCGGCTCAAGCCCGACGAATTCCGTGTGGTCTGCGAAGGCACGCCGGAGCCCTTGCGCCCGGCCGTGGTGATCGGCCCAGGCACGGGTCTTGGCGTCGGCACCTTGCTGGACCTCGGCGCAGGCCGTTGGGCAGCATTGCCGGGGGAGGGTGGGCATGTCGACCTGCCCCTGAGCAGCCCACGGGAAACCCAGCTGTGGCAACACATCTACAGCGAGATCGGGCATGTCAGCGCCGAAACCGCGTTGAGCGGTGGCGGCTTGCCGCGGCTGTACCGGGCGATTTGTGCGGTGGATGGGCATGAGCCGGTGCTGGACACCCCCGAAGCCATCACGGCGGCGGGCCTGGCCGGCGATCCGGTGGCCATGGAAGTATTGGACCAGTTCAGCATCTGGCTGGGCCGGGTGGCGGGCAATAACGTCTTGACCACCGGTGGGCGCGGTGGCGTGTATATCGTGGGCGGGGTGATACCGAGGTTTGCCGACTTCTTTATCGCCAGTGGTTTCGCCAAAAGCTTTGCGGATAAAGGCTGCATGAGCGACTACTTCAAGGGTATTCCCGTGTGGCTGGTGACGGCGCCGTATTCCGGGTTGACTGGGGCTGGCGTGGCGCTTGAGCAAGCTTTTGCATAGGTCATAATGGCGCCATCGCAGGCAAGCCAGCTCCCACACTTGGAATGCATTCCAGACTGTGGGAGCTGGCTTGCCTGCGATGGCGGCCTAAAGGGCACCCGATGATTTAAGCCAGGCCATAACAACAAGGAGGCCCCCGTGAGCGTAATCAGTAAATCCATTCTCCTCGTCGACGACGACCAGGAAATCCGTGAATTGCTGCAAACCTACCTCAGTCGCGCCGGCTTCCAGGTCCGTGGCGTGTCCGACGGCGCGGGGTTCCGCCAGGCGATGAACGAGGCACCGTGCGACCTGGTCATCCTCGATGTCATGTTGCCGGACGAAGACGGCTTCAGTCTGTGCCGCTGGATCCGCCAGCACCCGCGCCAGGCGCAGGTGCCGATCATCATGCTCACCGCCAGTTCCGACGAAGCCGACCGCGTGATCGGCCTGGAGCTGGGCGCCGATGACTATATCGGCAAGCCGTTCAGCCCCCGCGAGTTGCAGGCGCGCATCAAGGCACTGCTGCGCCGCTGCCAATTCGGCCAGGAGCGCAGCAGTGGCGGCGATGTGTGGGTGTTCGATGAATGGCGCCTGGATATGATCAGCCACCGCTTGTTTCATGTGGATGGTGAAGAGGTAATTCTCTCCGGTGCCGATTTCGCCTTGCTCAAGTTGTTTCTCGACCACCCGCAACAGATCCTCGACCGCGACACCATCGGCAACGCCACCCGTGGCCGCGACCTGATGCCCTTGGACCGTATCGTCGACATGGCCGTCAGCCGCTTGCGCCAGCGCCTGCGCGACACCGAGAAACCTCCGCGGCTGATCCGCACCGTGCGCGGCAGCGGCTATCAACTGGCAGCCAGCGTGGTTGCCGGCAATGCCCACTGAACCGCTGAACGAACGCCGTCGCCGCTTCCCGGTACCCCGCTCGCTGCTGGGGCGCATGTTACTCCTGACCTTGCTGGCGGTGCTGTTCGCCCAAGCGCTGTCCAGCGTGATCTGGGTGTCGCAACTGCGCGCCACCCAGCTTGAGGGCTTGGTCACCAGCGCCCGCAGCCTGGCGCATTCAATGACCGCCAGCGTGAGTTATTTTCGTTCGCTGCCGGTGGCCTATCGTCCGTTGGTGCTGGACCAATTGCGCAGCATGGGCGGCACGCGTTTTGTGGTGACCCTGAATGATCGCCCGCTGGATATGCAGATATTGCCCGAAACCCCGCGCAAGCAGGCGGTGCTGGTGGCGGTGGATGAAGTGCTGCGCCAGACCCTGGGTGCCGACGTGCATATCTCGGTGGAGTTCGTCAGCGCCGAAGACCTGCGCATCTTCAATGCCGGCCTGAAGCTCGACGAACTGCCACGCTCCTGGGCGCATTACGCGCTGACCCTGGAACCGGTGAACCCGCCGGTGCTGGTCACCCAGATCCAATTGGCGCCCGGCGAATGGCTGTACATCGCCTCGCTGTTGCCCGAGCCCTACACCAGCCTGGAAGAGCAAGGCCTGCCGTCCCAGCAGGTGTGGTTTATCGTGCTCACCAGCGGTTTTCTGCTGTTGTTCATCGGCCTGCTGGTGCACTGGCAAAGCCGACCGCTCAAGCGCCTGGCGCGAGCGGCGCGGGACATGTCCCTGGGCGCCGATGTGGAGCCGGTGGCTGAAGGCGGCGGTAGTGAAGTGGTGGAAGTGGGCCGTGCATTCAATGCCATGCGTGAACGTATCAGCCGTTACTTGACCGAGCGCAGCCAGTTGTTCAGCGCGATTTCCCATGACCTGCGCACACCCATCACCCGCCTGCGCCTGCGCGTGGAATTGCTGGAAGACGAGAACCTGCAAAACAAATTCGGCCGTGACCTGGATGAACTGGAATTGCTGGTCAAGGGCGCGCTGCAATGCGTGAAAGACACCGACATCCACGAAAACATCCAGCCGGTGGACCTCAATCACGTCCTCGAATGCCTGGTGGAGCCATACCTGGCACCCCATGGCAATGGCCGAGTGACCCTCGATGGCGCGGCGCTGTCAGCCTACCCAGGCAAGCCGCTGGCGCTTAAGCGTTGCATCGGCAACCTGATCGACAACGCGCTGAAGTACGGGCAGAACGCGCATTTGCATATCGAGGACGATGGCGTGCAGTTCATCCTGCATGTGGATGACGAGGGGCCTGGTGTGCCGCAGCAGCGACTGGAGCAGGTGTTTGAACCGCACTTCCGTCTGGCCGGCCAGCAGCAGGGTTACGGATTGGGGTTGGGGATTGCGCGCAATATTGCCCACAGCCATGGGGGCGAAGTGAGTTTGCAGAATCTGCGCGAAGGCGGCCTGCGCGTCACCCTGCAACTCCCCCGAACCTTGGATTAGTAAGCGCCGCCGATCAACTGTGGGAGCTGGCTTGCCTGCGATTGCGGTGGTTCAGTTGACTCATCAGCGACGGACACACCGCCATCGCAGGCGAGCCAGCTCCCACATTTTGCTCCGCGTACATCAGATGCTTTGACGCAACCGGGCCAGGTCGCGCAGCGGCGGCGCACCGAACAACCGGCTGTACTCCCGGCTGAACTGCGACGGGCTTTCATACCCCACCCGATACCCCGCCGCCGAGGCCTCCAGCCCTTCGGCAATCATCAGCCGCCGGGCTTCCTGCAAGCGCAGTTGTTTCTGGTATTGCAGCGGGCTCATGGCCGTGATCGCTTTGAACCGGTGGTGCAAGGTCGAGACGCTCAGATTCACTTCCTTGGCCAGGTCGTCGATACGCAGCGGCTGTTCATAGTTGCCGTTCAGCCACTTGATCGCCCGGCTTACCCGATGGCTCTGGCTATTAGTCACAGCAATTTCATACAGGCGATAACCCTGCGGGCCACGCAGCAAACGGTAGAGGATTTCACGGTTGATCAGCGGCGCGAGCATCGCGATGTCTTTAGGGGTGTCCAGCAAGCGGGTCAGGCGCAGCACCGCGTCGAGCAGTGCGTGATCAATGCGGTCGACGTACATGCCTCGTGAGGTCGGGCGCGAGGGCACGCCCATTGGCCCGGCCTCTGCGATCAGCGCTGTGAGTTGCGCCGGGTCGATATTGATACGCACCGAGAGGTTCGGGTCCTCGGCGGTGGCGTCGATGATGCGGCCGGCCACCGGCATCGCCACCGAGAACACCAGGTAGTTGAGCGGGTCGTAGGCAAAGATCTCGTCGGCCAGGCGTACTTCCTTGCTGCCACTGGCGAGGATGCACAGCGCGGGTTCCACCAGCACCGGCATGAAATCTCGGGGCGCGTTGTGGCGGTTCAGGTACAGCGAGGTGATCGCCGTGCCGTAGGAACCGTCCTCCCAGGTATGGCGGTGCACGATACTGGCCAGCTCGGCGCGTTGTTTCTCCATCTCGGCATCGAGGGGAACGGACTTGGATTCTGGCGACGGCATGGGGCGTCCTCTACACGCTGCTTTGATGGGCTCAGCTTAGCGGCGGCTTTTCAAATAGTGTTACGTCGATTCTGCAGGATCCTTGCCTGATCCTGCGAGATGGCGTGAATCAGGCAAGTACATAGCCTGTCATCTGCCTGAAACATGAGGCCTGGGCCTGGAATAAATCCTGGGGCCGAACGTCTTCCCTACGCTTCTCGCAGGATTGTGCAATAAGCCTGCAGGAATTGACTAACCGCGCCCACCTCCGCGCCGTTATCTTTGATCCTGTGGCAACACGTTCTCATTGTGCTTGCCGAGCATCACTTCTCAACGGGAGAGTCGAACATGTCCACCCCCATTCCCGCGAGCCATATGGCCTTTATCCGTGCCCGTAGCGGGTGCAGCACCGAACTCGGTGCACGCTTGAGCAGTTTGATTGAACCGGGTCGCCAGGCCCAGGGTTGCCTGCAATTCTCGTTGCAGCACTCCCAGGTCGATCCCGATGTCTGGCTGGTGTCCGGGTTCTGGAGCAGCGAGCAGGCCATGAGCGCCTACTTCAACTCTGCGGCCCTGATGATCTTCACTGAGCTTCTGAACGACATGGTCGTGCGCAGCATGGACTTCCAGACCTTCACCGACGCATCGGCCACACAGGCCTACGGCGAGTACCTGCAACTGGCCGGTTAACGGTTAGAATGGCCGACTTTCCATTGGCCAGGACCTGCAACATGGCACGTAAACAATTTGCCCACCACGAAGCCGTTTCCGCCGTAGTACCGGGCGAAGGTGGCTACAGCGCCGCCGTCGCTGTCAAGGCACTGGATGGCATGGGCGCACCCAGGTTTCATAAGATCCTTGATGGGCAGACGTTCAAGACTGCGTCCGATGCCGATGATGCGGCGACGTTGCAACTTGAGCGGCTGGTCGATGTGGATGCAGAAGGGCAACTGACCTGGGCAATTGCTTAACGCTGAGGCAGCACACCTAACTAATGTGGGAGCTGGCTTGCCTGCGATAGCGGTGTATCAGCCACTCCTGAGTTAACTGACCCACCGCCATCGCAGGCAAGCCAGCTCCCACAGTTTTGATTGCATTGCAGTCAGGGTTTTGTGGCGCCTGGTCGGTACATCTTGAACAGTGCTTGCGGCCCCAACTGGAAATAATCCGCCGGGCCACCCCCACGCAAAATCGGCTCGGCGGCAGCGGTGTCGTAGATCCCGTCCTTGAGCAACCATTTGGCGATGTGCACCGCAACCACCTCGCCCAGCACCAGCCAGCTTGGCACCAACTGTTGATCGGCACGTTGCAGCTGGATGATCTGCGTCACCTTACATTCGAACGACACCGGGCTCTCGCCCACCCGTGGTACGCCAACGATTTTCGAAGCCACCGGCGTCAGGCCGGAGAGTTCGAATTCATTCACCTCGGGCGATACCGCCGCGCAGCTCTGGTTCATCTGCTCGGCCAGCGGGCGGGTGGCCAGGTTCCAGACGAATTCGCCGGTCTGTTCGATGTTATTCAGGCTGTCTTTACGCCCGACACTGGAAAACCCAATGATCGGCGGAATGTAGTTGAACGCATTGAAGAAGCTGTAGGGCGCCAGGTTCAGGCGGCCTTCGCGGTCGTGCGAGGAGATCCAGCCAATCGGGCGTGGGCCGACGATGGCATTGAACGGGTCATGGGGCAGGCCGTGGCCGTTGGCGGGTTCGTAAAAGTGGATATCGTCGGACATCACCTGCTCCATATGGAATTCTGGGGCACGCATCATAACGAATGTGGGAGCGGGCTTGCTCGCGAATGCGGTGGGTCAGTTGATACAACTTTGACTGATCCTCCGCTATCGCGGGCAAGCCCGCTCCCACATTTTTTAGTCGGTGGTGATTCGCGAGTGTTTACGCGTGTCTTTCATGGTCACGTAGACCATCAACGACACGGCGATACACGCGGTCACGTACCAGTAGTAGCCAGTTTCCATACCGATGCTCTTGAACCACAGCGCGATGTATTCAGCGGTACCGCCGAAGATCGACACGGTCAGGGCATACGGCAGGCCTACGCCCAGTGCACGGATTTCGGTCGGGAACAGCTCGGCCTTCACCACGGCGTTGATCGAGGTGTAGCCGCTGACGATGATCAGTGCTGCCATGATCAGGAAAAACGCGCCCCACCAGCTTTGGATGGTGTGCAGGGTGGTGAGGATTGGCACGGTGAACAGGGTGCCAAGCACGCCGAAGGCGATCAGGATCGGGCGGCGGCCGACTTTATCCGACAGCCCGCCGATGATCGGTTGCAGGCACATGAACAGAAACAGCGTCGCCGCCGAGATGGTGGTGGAGTCGGAGATGCTCATGCCGACGGTGTTCACCAAGTATTTCTGCATGTAGGTGGTGTAGGTGTAGAACGCCAGGGTGCCGCCCATGGTCAGGCCGACCACGGTCATCAGTTCCTTGGGGTGGCGCATCAAGGTGCGCATTGCGCTTTCCTTGGCTTTTTCTTTCTTGGTGAACGACTCGGTTTCTTCCATGCCGCGACGCAGGTACAGCGCGACCACTGCGCACAGGGCGCCGATGGCGAACGGGATGCGCCAGCCCCAGGCGTACAGTTGTTCGGTAGTCAGCACCTGTTGCAGCACGATCAGCACCGCCAGGGCGATGAGCTGGCCGGAAATCAGGGTCACGTACTGGAAGCTGGAGTAGAAACCGCGACGTTCCTTGGTGGCCATCTCACTGAGGTAAGTGGCAGAGGTACCGTATTCGCCGCCGACCGACAGGCCCTGCAGCAGACGGGCAAACACCAGCAGGATCGGCGCACCGATACCAATGATTTCATAGCCGGGGCTCAGGGCAATCAGCAGCGAGCCGAAGCACATCAGGTACACCGAGGCCATCAAGGCTTTTTTACGCCCGACTTTGTCGGCGTACAGGCCCATCAGCCAGCCACCGATCGGGCGCATCAGGAAGCCTACGGCGAAGATCGCGGCGGTGTTGAGCAGTTGGGCAGTGGTGTCGCCTTTGGGGAAGAAGGCTTTGGCAAAGTACAGCGAGAAGGCGGCGTAGACGTACCAGTCGTACCATTCGACCATATTGCCGACCGATCCGCTGAAGATCGACTTGATGCGGCTGGAGGTGGTGCGCTCCTGCGCTTTTGCGGCCGTCGATCCCAGAGGCACGGTGTTGGAGTTATCCATTGAAGGATCCTTCATCTAGTTGTTTTTATGGAGCGGCGCGTGCGCAGCCTGTTCGGGCTATAGCAGGAGCTGTGCCAGGTAGAGGAAGGCCCGGAATAGAAGGGTTATGGGTTTTTTTTGAGCGGAAAGTCGCTGATGGTTTTTAGGTGATGAGCGGAAATCCGCTTATAGCTACTGGCCTCTTCGCGAGCAAGCCCGCTCCCACAGGTTGGAATGCATTTCAAATGTGGGAGCGGGCTTGCTCGCGAAGACGTCCTTACAATCAATACAGAAGCGGGATCAGAGAAACATCTCCCTCACCAACCCATGCCGCTGCATCTTCTCATTGAAGGTACGACGCGGCAGTTGCAGCTCGGCCAGCACCGCCTTGATATCACCCTTGTGCCGCGTCAACGCGGCCTTCAGGCAGTGTGCCTCGAACGCCTCCTGCTGCGCCGCCAACGACTGCCCGGCTTCGATCCCTTGCGGTTCCGGCTCGTCCAGCCCCAACACCTGGCGCTCGGCGACGTTGGCCAGCTCGCGCACATTGCCCGGCCAGTCATGGCTGAGCAGGCGCCCCAGCTGTGGCCCACTCAAGGGCTCGACCTGGCGGCCCAAACGCTCGGCGGCGCTTTGCGCAAAATGCTCGTACAGCAGCGGAATATCTTCGCGACGCTCACGCAATGGCGGCAGGCGCAGTTGCGCGACGTTGAGTCGATAGGCCAGGTCTTCGCGAAAGCGCCCGGCACGGGCCTCTTCCAGCAGGTCGGGCTTGGTGGCGGCGATGATGCGCAGGTCCACATGGATACTCTGGTTGGAGCCCAGCCGCTCCAGCTTCTGTTCCTGCAACACGCGCAGCAATTTCACTTGCTGGGCCAGGGGCATGCTTTCGATTTCATCCAGGAACAAGGTGCCGCCGTGGGCATATTCCAGCTTGCCGATACGTTTGCCCTGGGCACCGGTGAAAGCGCCGCTTTCGTGCCCGAACAGCTCGGCCTCGAACAACTGCTCGGGGATCGCCGCGCAGTTGAGGGCTACGAAGGGCTTCTTGGCGCGTGGGCCGAAGTCATGCAGGCAGCGGGCGACCAACTCCTTGCCGCTGCCGGTCTCGCCACGAATCAGCACATTGACCGGCAAACTCGCCAGGTCCAGCACTTGGCGGCGCAAGCTTTGCAGGCCCTTGGACACGCCCAGCAGGCTGGACTCCAACTGCGCGCGATGATCGGCCTGTTGATGCAGGCGGCGGTTTTCCAGGATCAGGCCACGCTTGTCTAACGCCCGGCGCAGGCTGTTGAGCAAGGCGTCGGGGCTGAAGGGTTTTTCCAGGAAGTCGTAGGCCCCGTCGCGCATGGCTTCGACGGCCATAGGCACGTCGCCATGGCCGGTGAGCAAAATCACCGGCAAATCGGCATCGCGGCGCTGCACCTCGGCCAACAGCTCAAGGCCGCTGAGCCCCGGCATGCGCACGTCGCTCAGAATCACTCCGGCAAAGTCCTTGGGCAATTGCGCCAGGCACTCTTCGGCGCGGCTGAACAACTGCACTTCAAACCCCGACAGGCTCAGCCATTGCTCGACGGCCGTGCGAATACTGGCTTCGTCATCGACCACAATCACCGCGTTCAACATAGGTCTGGCGTCTCCAGGGCGATAGGCAGGGTCAAGGTGAAAGTCGCGCCATCGCCACGGTTAGCGGCACTCAGGCGTCCGCCCAGTTCATGCACGATAGCGTAGGACACCGCGAGCCCCAAGCCGAGCCCGTCGCCCACCGGTTTGGTTGTGAAAAACGGGTCGAACACGCTGCTCAAATGTTCTTCGGCAATCCCGCCGCCGCTGTCGCAGACGCTCAACTGCCACAGCTGCTGATCGGCGTGCAGGCGGATTTCCAGGCGCTTGCGCGGTTTATCGGCCATGGCGTCGAGGGCGTTGCGCAACAGGTTGATCAGCACCTGCTCCAGGCGGATCGCGTCGCCACGTACCCAGGCCGGGCGGGTGAGGTCCAGCACCACACCGATGGCTTCGTCACGCAGGCGCGCGTCGAGCAGGTGCAAGGATTGGTCGACCACCGTCGCCAGGTCCAGCTTTTCGCGCAGGCCACTGGGGCTCTTGCGCGCGAACGTCTTCAGGTGGCCGGTGAGCGCGGCCATGCGCGTGAGCATGTCATCCAATGGCGTGAGAGCCTTGTAGGCATCGTCCACGCGACCATGGTCGAGCAGCAGCCGCAGCGTCGCCAGTTGCATGCGCTGGGCGGTCAGCGGCTGGTTGATTTCATGGGCGAGGGCGGCCGACATCTGCCCCAATGCCGCCAGCTTGGCCGACTGCACCAGGCCATCCTGGGCGGTGCGCAGCGCCTGGGTGCGTTCTTCGACCAATTGTTCCAGCTCTTCACGGCTGCGCTGGCGCAAGCGCGCCAGGCGCCAGCGCTGGCTGAGGAACAGCACCAGGAACACCAATGCCAGCCACGAACCCGCAGCGGCAAGGCCCGCGTTACGTTGGTCTTCAAAGGCGAACTGGGGTTTGCGCAACAGGTGCAGGGTCCAGCCTTCGCGCTTGAGCGGCAGCGACTCCCAGATGTAATTGGCGTTACCGTCGGGGCCGCTGACGCGAATCAAGTGGCTGTTTTCGTCAAAGCGTTGCAGGGGCTGGGTGTCCAGTGGCTGCAGTTGCTTCTTGTCGTATTGGCGGGTGGCTTTGAGTTCAGCCAGGTCATTTTCGGACAACGGCCGCAGGTTGCGATAACGCCAGCCCGGCTGGTTGGCGATAAACACGATGCCCCGCGCATCGCTGACCAATAGCAGGTCATTGCCCTGGGCCCATTCGCGCTCCAGCTCGGGGAACTCCAGCTTGACCACCATGGCGCCGAGGAACTGCTCTTGCTCATCCACGACCGCGCTGGAAAGAAAGTAGCCCGGAATACCCGTGGTAACGCCCACCGCATAAAAGCGCCCGGTGCCCTGGCTCAGGGTCTGGCTAAAATACGGCCTGAACGCGTAGTTGTGGCCGACGTAACTGCTGGGCAGGTTCCAGTTGCTGGCGGCCACAGCCAGGCCGGTGCGGTCCATCAGTTCCAGGGTCGAAGACTGCGCAGCGCCGTTGATGCGCTCCAGCTTGCGGTTGAGCCGGTCTTGCGTAGCGGCGTCCAGCGGGCCCTTCAAGGCGCTGATCATCTCCGAATCCAGCGCCAGCACGGCGGGCAGGGCACGGTAGCGTTCGATCAGGGTGTGCAGCGAGTTGGCATACAGCGCGAGTTGCTGATTGGCACGGGCGGCGTCGTCCACCAGGGCCTGGCGTTCGGCATGGCGCGTGGCCAAGGCGGCGGCCAGCACCGCACCGGCGATGATCAACAGGGAATAGAAGGTCAGACGCAGGGGGCGAGGGATCACGATCATACGATGATGAACAGGCACGGTAAGGGGCGAGCACCATAGCATGGGCGGCTCATATCTTGTGGCCAAGGAGCTTGTGTGGGAGCTGGCAAGCCAGCTCCCACATGAACGAGTTTGTTCCAGGCATAAAAAAGGCGACTGGGCCATGGGGCCGCAGTCGCCTTTATGCTTGTGGAGAAAGTGCTTACTGCACTTCTACCGCCAGGCTGTCACTGATCTTTTTCTGCCAGATGGCAGGACCGGTGATGTGGACGGACTCACCTTTGCTGTCCACTGCAACGGTGACCGGCATGTCTTTCACGTCGAACTCGTAGATGGCTTCCATACCCAGTTCGGCGAAGGCAACCACGCGCGACTTCTTGATGGCTTGGGCCACCAGATAAGCTGCGCCGCCCACGGCCATCAGGTACACGGCCTTGTGGTCCTTGATCGCTTCGATGGCGGTCGGGCCGCGCTCGGATTTGCCGATCATGCCCAGCAGGCCGGTTTGCTCGAGGATCTGACGGGTGAACTTGTCCATCCGCGTCGCAGTGGTCGGGCCCGCTGGGCCAACCACTTCTTCGCGCACCGGATCAACCGGGCCGACGTAGTAGATAAAGCGGCCCTTGAGGTCCACCGGCAAGGTTTCGCCCTTGTTCAGCATCTCGACCATGCGCTTGTGCGCCGCGTCGCGACCGGTGAGCATCTTGCCGTTGAGCAGGACGGTTTCGCCCGGCTTCCAGCTCTGCACTTCTTCAGGGGTCAGGGTGTCGAGGTTGACGCGGCGGGCCGATGGGCCGGCTTCCCAGACGATTTCCGGGTAGGCGTCCAAGGGTGGCGCTTCCAGCGACGCCGGGCCCGAACCGTCGAGCACGAAGTGCGCGTGACGGGTGGCGGCGCAGTTGGGGATCATGCACACCGGCAGGGACGCGGCGTGGGTCGGGTAGTCCATGATCTTCACGTCGAGCACGGTGGTCAGGCCACCCAGGCCCTGGGCGCCGATGCCCAGTTGGTTGACCTTCTCGAACAGCTCCAGGCGCATTTCTTCGATACGGTTCTGCGGGCCGCGCTTTTTCAGCTCGTGGATGTCGATGGACTCCATCAACACTTCCTTGGCCATCACCGCGGCTTTCTCGGCGGTGCCGCCGATGCCAATGCCGAGCATACCCGGTGGGCACCAGCCGGCACCCATGGTCGGAACAGTCTTGAGCACCCAGTCAACGATCGAGTCGGACGGGTTGAGCATGGCCATTTTCTACTTGTTCTCGGAGCCGCCACCCTTGGCCGCCACGTCCACTTCCACGGTGTTACCCGGGACGATGGAGTAGTGGATGACCGCAGGGGTGTTGTCCTTGGTGTTCTTGCGCGCACCTGCCGGGTCGGCGAGGATCGAGGCGCGTAGGACGTTTTCCGGCAGGTTGTAGGCGCGACGCACGCCTTCGTTGATCATGTCGTCCAGGCCCATGGTGGCGCCGTCCCAACGCACGTCCATACCCACGCGCACGAACACGGTGACAATACCGGTGTCCTGGCAGATCGGGCGGTGGCCGGTGGCACACATGCGCGAGTTGATCAGGATCTGGGCGATGGAATCACGGGCTGCCGGCGATTCTTCGCGCAGGTAGGCTTCGTGCATGGCCTGGATGAAGTCAACGGGGTGGTAGTAGGAAATGAATTGCAGGGCGTCGGCAACGCTCTGAATCAGGTCGTCTTGCTTGATCACGGTCATGAGTCGCGCTCCTCTATAAGGGAACATTCAATAAAGATGGTGTCAGTGTTGCATCGGTCGGCTGAAGCCATCTTTCCAAGGCACGCCAGAATGGTGCAGGCGCGACGCTAAAAAGGCGCGGCAGTATAACCCGGCACGGTGGCCGATACACCCGACTATGGTCAAAGTCTGAGGAGTGTGAACACAGGCCAATGTGGGAGCGGGCTTGCTCGCGAAGGCGGTGTACCCTTCGACGTAGGTGGTTGCTGATACTCTGCCTTCGCGAGCAAGCCCGCTCCCACCAAACGCGACCCGCATTATGGATTAGCCCTTTGCAATGATTGAGCCCTTATATGCCTGAACTGTACGTCGGCGAACGCCATTGGTCGGTCTCCCCCGGCAGCAACCTGCTGGATGCCTTGAATCAGGCCGGCGTGGCCGTGCCCTTCAGTTGCCGGGCCGGCAGTTGCCATGCGTGCCTGGTGCGTTGTGAGGGCGAGGTTGACGACCAGCAGCCCGAAGCCCTGAGCCCGACGCAGCGCCAGCAAGGTTGGCGCCTGGCGTGCCAGTGCCGGGTCAGTGTGGACCTGAAGGTCGAAGCGTTTGATCCTCAGCGCGATGGCCTGCCCGCCCAGGTGGTGGGCGCCGATTGGCTGAGTTCGACGGTACTGCGCCTGCGCCTGCAACCAGAACGTGCCCTGCGGTACAGGGCCGGGCAGCATTTGGTGTTGTGGGCGGGGCAGGTGGCACGCCCTTATTCCCTGGCGAGCTTGCCCCAGGAGGAGCCGTATCTGGAGTTCCATATCGACTGCCGTCAACCCGGTGCCTTCAGCGATGCCGCGCGACAGTTGAAGGTCGGTGAGCCTCTACGCCTGGGCGAACTGCGGGGTGGAGCACTGCACTATGATCCTGACTGGCAATCGCGACCCTTGTGGCTGCTTGCCTCCGGTACTGGCCTGGGCCCCTTGTGGGGCGTGTTGCGCGAGGCACTGCGCCAGGATCATCAGGGCGACATTCGCGTGATTCACCTGGCCCATGAGGCCGAGGCTCATTATCTGGCTGAACCCCTGGCAGCCCTTGCCGCGCAGCATGGGCACCTCACCGTGGAGCTATGGACCGCGGCGCAGTTGCAGCCGGCATTGGCGCAACTGCGGCTTGTTTCCCGGCACACCCAGGCCTTGCTTTGCGGGCATCCTGCCAGCGTCGAGGCCTTTTCCAAGCGCTTGTTCCTGGCGGGCCTGCCGCGTAATCAATTGCTGGCGGATGTGTTCCTGGCTCGCCCTTTTACGTTATGAAAAGCCTGCTCAAGTCGGTATCGGAGCTTATCGTCCGGAGCCGATGACGCCATCGCAGGCAAGCCAGCTCCCACAGTAGACCCAGTTGTCTGACTATTGTGGGAGCTGGCTTGTCTGCGATGAGCATAGGTATCTACACAACTTTGGGGCGACGCTGGACCTGTGGCGAGGGAGCTTGCTCCCGTGACGGCCTGACAGCCGGCGCATCCCTACCTGACACCCCAGGATCCAAATGTGGGAGCTGGCTTGCCTGCGATGACGGCCTTCCAGCCGATGCTTATCTACCTGACACCCCACGATCCCACTGTGGGAGCGGGCTTGCTCGCGAAGGCGGCATGACAGCCGACACTGTTATACCGAGTACATATCCATTCCTGCGGTAACGGCCACTTAGGGTTCCGCCCTGACGGCGGCTCACTTTGCAAAAGCGGCAAAGTAAGCAAAACGCTCTTGCCCCGGCGTTTTTCAAGGTGGTTGTCGCGTCAACCGTTCTGCTATGCCGCTTTTTGTTCGCTCTGTTGGTCCCGATCCGGATTCAGCAGCACCGTTCCTAC